>JBEPVU010000150.1:0-5474 GCA_041690855.1 Gammaproteobacteria bacterium
CCTGTACGCTCAAGTGCCGCTTCCTGCGGCACATGGTTTACAAAAAGGCTTTTCCTCTGGCTAACTCAAGCGCACATAAAAAACCTGAAAATTCAACTGCTTTAACTATATACTCGTCTCACTGAGATTTTGCGTTTTTTATTTCTCTTTAGGTAGGGTGGATTAGGCCGCAGGCCGTAATCCACCGTTTTAATAGGCAATCATTGGTGGATTACGGCCTGCGGCCTAATCCACCCTACAATGAATACTCAAAAGCTCAACGGGATGGGTATATAAGCTGGATAATTATCAATTGTTCAGCTAGAATAGTACTAAATTCAGTACTTAATAAGGTGCTAAAATGAACACTATATCAGCACAGGAAATCAAACGGCGTGGTATCAGCGCAGTAGATGCTTTAATTAAAATCGGGGTTGTGCATATTATTAAGAACAATGAACTCCAATATGTTGTTTTAACAGAGGAGCGCTACCAGCAGTTGATCGCGGCGGAAGACGAAGCTTATGTAAAAAGAGTTAAAGTGGCTTTGGCTGATGTACAGGCAGGCCGTGTAAAACGATTTAAAAATACTCAAGCACTGATTAAGCAGATAGAGCAGGACAGTGAATAAGTGTTTACTATTGTTACACCTGAGAGTTTTTTAAAATATGCTCGTAAATTTTTAAAGAAAAACTCACAGTTAAAACCAAAATTTGAAAAACTCATCAGTGATTTAATCAAGGATCCTTTTCAAGCGCATTTAAAATTACATCCCTTAAAAGGTAAATTAACGGGATTGTATGCTGTGAATTTAACTTTTAGTTATCGTGTTACTTTAACAATAGAGATAATAGAAAAAGAAATAATATTGCTTGATATTGGCAGCCATGATGAAGTTTATCGTGACTAAATAATGCTACCATCCTGTATATGCACAATTCGCTGGCATTGTTGCGCGATATTAATATCGTGCGTGACTATGACAATAGTGACTTGCTCGTTTTTATTTAATTCAAGAAATAAATCCATAATAAGTTGACCGGTGTGTGAATCCAGTGCGCCGGTAGGTTCATCCGCTAAAATAACGGCGGGACAGCCAATCAGTGCGCGGGCGATGGCGGCGCGTTGTTGCTGGCCGCCGGATAATTGATTGGGTTTATGATGCGCTAAATGCGCGAGACCTACTTTTACCAGCATTTGTTGCGAGCGTTCCAGTATTTCATCTTTAGGGCATTGCCGATAATGCAAAGGCAACCCCACATTTTGCAAAATCGATAAGCGAGGTAATAAGAAAAAAGCCTGAAAAACAAAACCTATCGTTTGATTGCGTAATTTAGCGTTTGCTTCTTCATCGGCGTGATTCACTTCCTCGCCGTTTAAAAAATAGTGGCCGGTGGTGGAATGATCTAATAATCCTAAAATATTCATCAAGGTTGTTTTGCCGGAACCGGAAGCGCCCATAAGCGCAATGCATTCACCGGCGTTTAATTGAAAATTAATATTTTCCAGTACTCTTATTGGATTGCCTGCAATATTGTATTGCTTGTTAATCTGGCGTAGTTCAATGATCGGCATTAATGACTACCTCATCGCCTGGTTTTAAACCTTGTTGTATGACAACAGCATCTAAAGACGTTGCGCCAGTTATCACTGGCACTTCAGTAATGTTGTGTGTGGTTTTATTGAGGCGCTTTACAAAGGTTTGACTGTTTTTAGTAATGACGGCGTTAAGTGGAACAGTAATTGCGGCAGGCCTGGTAATTTGCAACGCTACTTTTGCGCTCATGCCAATGTGAATCATTTTGCGTTGCGCATCCGTAAGCGTGGGGACACTGATTTTTAGGATAAAGCTGGGTAAGTTATCACTATTATCCTGCGTGGCTTGCTGATCAACATGGGTAACTTTTCCTTGCAAAGTGTCTTTAAACGCATCACTGGTAATGATTGCCTGCTGGCCAACACGAATATCATTAATATGAATTTCATTCACTTTTACGGTTAAAATAATACCGGAAATATTGCCTACCGTTAGCAGCACCTGGCCAGTTTTTATTTGATCGCCTACTTGCAGGGGTCTGTTGTTATCATCGCTATTATTAGCGCTTTTGGCTGGCAGCAAAGCAATCCCATCATTGGGCGAATAAATGCGTAATAATTCAGCAGGCTGTTGAATAATATGTGCTATTGCTTGTGAATCAGTAGCGGATAATTGACTTAAATCAAGATAGTGATTTGTCTTTGCTAATAATTCCTGCAGTTTTCGCTTAGCCTGCGCGAGGCTTAAAGCGCTATCGTAAACTTGGCTTTGATCGTTTAAATATTCATCTCTGGAAATAATGCCTAGCCGTTTTAATTCTTCCGTACCGCTCATTTTACTTAAATTGTTGGCATAATCTTTTTTAGCTTTTAAATAATTGGCAAGTGCTTCCTGGTAATTGTCATTAAATTGGCTGGAGTGGATTGTCAGTAATAATTGGCTTTTTTTAATGAGCGCGCCATAATCAAAATATTGTTGCGTAATAACACCATCAAAAGGTGCTATTACGCTGATCATGTTAATGGGTTGTATCGTACCATCCAGATAAAGCGTATCAATATTTGCTTGTTGTTTGATAGTAATGGTCGTGAGGGCAGAGGTAGATTTATTTTGCTGACAAGCTGCACTAAATAATAATAGTGTTATTCCGACGCAGGCGGGAAGCCAACATTTTAAGTGAAAATTATTTAACATAATTATTAATCTCTTATCTGAATATGCCATCGCTGCAAGCTAAGCCCCACCACCTGATCAAAATTAGCGAGTGTATTATTATAATTTTCTTCGGTATTAATAAAGGCTATTTGAGCATTGGTTAAGGCGCTTTGTATACCGCTGACTTCGAAAGGTGAAATACGGCCGAATCTGGCTTTGTTGTAAGCGATTTGTAAATTACTATTGGCTAAACGTACCGCTTCTTGGGCTTGCTGAATCTGTTGCTTTTGATTAATTAAATTATCATAAGCATTGGTGATGTCACTTATGAGTTGGCGTTGAGTGGCCGCCAGTGTAATTCTGGCTTGTTCTAAAGTGTTTTTTGTAGATACTTCCTGTTGTTGTCGATTTAAATCATCAATGGGGATGGATAATTGCAAACCAATCTGATTATTTGTATTAGCGCCATTGGATAAACTGGCGAAACCTGCGTTAGGACTGCCGCCCGTTCCACTGCCTGTGCCAGTTTGTGCCGTTAAATCTAATTGCCAGCGCTGCTGATCTTTAGCATTGGTATAATTACGTTCTAAAATTCTTAAATTAATTAATTGTGTTTGATAAGTAATATTATTGTGCAGGCCTATTGCAATACTTTTATTGAGAATGGGGATAGTTAATTCAGGTAGAGTAACCGTAGCAGGAATAGTAAAATCGGTGCCAGGATCAAGCCCTAAAGTATTTAATAAGGCTAATTTTGCCTGCTCTACATTGATCTGCTGCTGTTCCAACGCGAGTTGCTGGTTCGCAACGTCTGCCTGGAATTGCACAATATCAGCCGGCGCATTACGACCGGCTTTAATTAAAGCTTGATATTGATTGCGTGTGGCAATGGAATTTTTTAAAGCGATTTGCTGTGTTTCCAGTGTGTTTTCAGTTTGCGCCAGCGCTGTGTATTGATTGATGATCTGTGTAATAGTATTGATAATCGTATTTTTTAAATTAAGTTGATTAATAAATTCAGTATCCTGCGCGTTATAAAACCGGATCATATTAATAGTTTTGCCAAAACCACGCAGTAAAGGTTGAGTGATTTTTAAATTAACGCCCGGATTGTAATAAGCGCTGTTGCCTGCTGTATGATTGATTGTATTCGGAGCGTTGAGTTCAAATTGCGTGCCGTAAGGTGTGCGATTTAAAGTGGCGCTGGGCGTTAACGAAACATTATTAGATTCAGAGCGCGCCCCGCTTTGCACGGTGTTACTGTAATTTGCCGCGCCGTTTAACGCATAATTTACTTCATATTCATTTTCTGCTAAGCGTAAATTAAATTTATCGACTATACGCTGGATTTCCGCATTTTGTACCGATGGGTTGTAGCGTAATCCTAATAAAACAGCTTTTCTTAATGTTAATTGCCGCGGGGCTGCCGCCAGGCTGCAGGTGGGAAAAAGAAATATTATAATTAAGAGATAAGCGCTCGCTTGCATGAGTTAAGATAATGTTTTAAGGCCATTGGCAGTCCCTATTATTAAAATATCGGCTGAGCGTTGTGCGAAAAGGCCGTTACAGACAACCCCGGTAATATTATTTAATGTTTGTTCCATTTTGACGGGGTCTGTTAAGGTTAGATGATGCACATCTAAAATTACATTGCCGTTATCGGTTGTGAATCCTTCGCGGTAAACGGGAAAGCCACCTAATTTAACTAATTGTCTGGCAACGTAACTGCGCGCCATTGGGATAACTTCGATGGGAAGCGGGAAACTTCCTAAAACAGGTACTTGTTTGTTTTCATCAATAATGCAGATAAATTGCTTCGCGGCCGCCGCGATAATTTTTTCACGCGTTAGAGCGCCGCCGCCGCCTTTGATTAACTGTAAATGCTGGTTGGCTTCATCCGCGCCATCCACATACAGGGGAATTTCACCCGCGGCGTTTAAATCTACCACGAGAATACCTTGCGCTTTTAAAGCATCACTGGTTACGACAGAGCTGGCGACAGCGCCTTCGATTTTGCCTTTGATAGTTCCCAGGGCTTCAATAAAATAGCGCACTGTAGAGCCAGTGCCAACGCCGACAATGCTGCCATTTTTAACATAAGCCAGGGCAGCTTCAGCGGCTTGTTTTTTTAGAGTTTCTTTGTTCATGGTTTTTGCTTATTAATCCAACAGTAGGAGTTTAGATTATAAAGCAAAAGAGCAGCTATTGGCATGGCAAAGCGTAGGGGTGCTTTGTAGGACATTAACGGAGGGGGAATGAAAGGATTAAAGGTTTCAGCGGGAACCGCTGAAGGATTATATAAAAATATCCTCTAAATTATTTGCGTCTAACACACGCTCGCCCCAGATTAATAAGGTTTCTGCATCAGCCTGCTGGATTTTCTGCTGATAATTTTCAGAGATGCCATGAAATTTGCGTTGTAATAATCGTAGCAGCAAGCGGTACTCACCTTCCTGCTGGCCTTGTTCTTTTCCTTGTTCAATGCCTTGTTCAATGCCTTGCTGAAATCCCTTTTGCATGCCAATACGTTCAGCAGTGGTAATATAAGCCATGGATTGTTCCTCTTCTAATTGGTGAATGTAATCATTATAGCGAACAGCCAGGGGTTCTGGCAAAGTCATGCTCCAGTCGATGAATTTGTATAAGTTTAAAATGGCGTCTCGTGATAAGCCCCGTTCATATAAGCGGCGGGTGAGTTGGAATTTATGGCTTAAGCGTTGGTCGAGGTTTTTGCGGGTTTGCTGAGTGGCTAACCAGGCGAGAATCACAGTGCCAAAAGGATTAGCTGTTTGTTCTAGAAAAT
>JBEPVU010000151.1:0-5411 GCA_041690855.1 Gammaproteobacteria bacterium
GTGTAACCTCAACTTTATCTAATTGCTGGCAAAGCCATGGCAAAATAGAGTAAGCACGTTCAAATGAATTCACATGAACCTGCAAGCGGGTTTCACTAATAATCAAAGTTGCCAGTTTAAATGGTTCATATGAACGTTCACTGATCATGGTAATATGTTTAATTTCAGCCTGGCGAAAGCAATGCCACTGATTATTAATAGAATCAAATTCTATACATTTTAGACGTTTAAATAATGCTATTAATTTAGCATGAGTCCGTACCAGGAAAACTAGCTTGATTGGCTGATAAGGCTCTTGCGTATCTGTTTTTGCAAAGAGCTTAGTAATTGATATTGACATAATACCTCCGGTAAAGTTAAGTTTTTTACAATTGCAATATTTCAGTTTTGCAGTCGAAAAACATTAGACTTATTTTTTTGCTTTTCACTAAATTCTTCGTAATCATTTGCTTTTAAAAATTGATTAAATAGTAAATCATTGTTCAAAATTTTAGTAAAAATTTCCCAGATTGATTCTATATTTTGTTCTTCATTGACTAACAGTGTTCTAAATTTAACTATAAAATTTCCTTTCTCTTTCTTTTTTCCCTGATCTTCTTCCTCTTCCTCTTTTCCTTTCCCCTTTTCTTTTTGTTTCTTTTTCTCTTCCTTCCCTTGTTTATTTTTCATTTTTTCTTCCTCATCAATAATTAATTTATTGAGATTACTAATAATTTTATTTAATCCCTCATCAGACTCATTATATTTTTTATCGATAATCTCAACTAATTTTTCAAAAACCTTTGAATAATCCTCTATTATTTCTTTGTTAGATTGATTCTTATTAGCTTGATTAAATATATCTAAAAGCTGTTCTATCGCTATTAATTTATTAGTATTACTAAGCGCTTTTACTAAAGCCTTGATGAGAAATTCGCCTATTTCAGATTGCTTATTCTTATTAGTGTCTTGGGATAGATTATTTACAGCAAATAACAAATTATATATTGTTTTTATCTCATTTATTTTTAGCTGGGCATAAGCCTTTGTATTCTCTTCATCATCGCTATCCTTATATTGTTTTTTAAGTTCAAATTTCATTATATTTAATACAGGAATTACTAAATTTTCTCCGTCAAAATTATTGAGCATATTATTAATGCCTTGATATACTGCCAAGTCATCAATTCTATCTAATACAACCAATATACAATTTTCAAAAGATGTTGGTTTACCTATAAAATTTTTCTCATGTCGCCAAAAAAGAAACCCGTGTTTTTTGCTATCACTTGAATAATCTTTATTAGTAATATTAAAATTTGATTCAAAATTAATATTTTTATTATCTTTTTTTAAAAATTCTTTTATATTTGCCCTTGCAGCTTCTTTAATATTAATTTCATCTGGTATTACATCTAAACGTGCAACTAAATCAGCAATTAAATCCCTCTGTTCTGTTATATCTTTTCCATGTTGAACTCGATACTGGTTTATAGTATAAACTCCCCAAATTGATATGGTCGTGACTAATACCGTACACAAAGAAATTAATGCATATTGATTTACCTGAGCAGTGTAATCCCTTAATGCTTGCTGATAAGCATCATATTCTTCTTCAGATTGATTATATTTAGCAATAGGAGCTGGCTCGACAAGCCGGAGATAAAGTATAGTATTAGTGGCAATCCCTGCTAATGCTGTTAATCCACCAATAATTTGGCTAGACCAATACCCAAAGCCACTCGGATGATGACCTTTAGTAAATGTAACTGCTGCCGTTGTATCTTTTAGACGAGTTGCTTCTTTATAAACATCTTTTGATAACAAATTGTCTCTAACTTTTTGAATATCTTTTCTAATATCAATAGACAGACCTGTTTTTTCATCTATAAAACCAACTATTTCAATAGGTGAATCTATATTATAAGGACGAACGTTCACCTTGATTCGCCATTCTTTTTTATCCGGATCCCATAATGTGCTAGTTTTCTTTTTTTCTTTTGGCATGATATGTTACCTCAGCATTGTTAAATCGAATTAAATGCCATTATAAAAAATATTCCTTAAGGAAATATTAAATAGATATCATTTATTCCTATTGATAAATTTAAGTATAGTTTAGTTTGAATTTTATTGACGCAATAATGGTTTATGAAATAAAGAATATGTAACCATGCGTGTGGCTTCTGATAAAACATCTAAAGCATTATTTGAGTTAGGCAAAATTATTAAAACGATATTTATTCTGCATTATATTTCCGATGCCGAATTAGGTAGCAAGAATTAAATAAGCCAGAAATTGCAAGTTTTTTATCCATTGAGTATCCTTAAAACAAATTGCTGCAACAATTTATATGGAGGTTGCTGGCTTAACGGACATTGATTGGGAAGCACAAGCGGAAACGATCATAAGCCAAGTCATGGCATTTTATAATGCTATCATTCAGGAATTGGCTCATGGTACTTATCAACCTAGGATTGCTTTACCTTTTAGTCAAGATAAAACAACGGTTACAACCTTATGCGGGTACAGCCAGGATACGTGTAATAACCCCCTATAAGCGACTTGGTTTATCAAAATTGTTCTGAAATATCACCTTCTCTTGTGCGCTTAGGGTTGTTTTGCCGCTTCCTCAATTCTTTTTTTCTTCAAATAATTATAAAAAGAAGGTCGACTAATATCGTGGATTTTGCAAATCTCTGCGACTGTACTTTTTCCTTCATCATATAGCTCTAGCATCCGTTTAATTTGACGATTATCGAGTAATGGTGGTCGACCACCCATCTTACCTCTGATCCTGGCGGCGTTAAGCCCCGCTTGTGTTCGTTCTTTAATTAGTCGCTGGCGCGAAATTAAGATTTCTATATAAGTTTTTTAACAGTGATCATCAGGAATATAAGGGATTAATCCTTTTTCATAGGCGATTTCCTGAACTTCGCGTGGCATGGTACGTACATCAACTATAAATCCATTAAAAGCAATCATCCATACCATAGGTGAATCCGCTATTCTGCTGGGTAAGTACCAGCGATGATCAAATTGGTCCATTTTTAATAAAGTGCGGACTTGCTTTGATTTATTCCCAGCCGTACTTTTGCTGATATTAAATGCATTTGCCAATTCTTCTGCACTGATAAAAGGAGAATGAGTTTTATCAAAAAGAAAGTTAACAAAACCAATTGCATAAACAATACCGCATGCCCAAGTAAAATGCGATCCATTTTGTAAAGGGCTAGGCTTTTTCCGACATAAAGCGGCTGTTGCTAAGCGACATAACTGTGCGTATTCTTCATTAAGTTTTTGAAAGCAAAAATTGTCTGTTAAACTAATGATCTCATCATAATAAGATTGCATTAATTTGGGTACTGAAAGAGAAGTTATTGGTTTTGGCATATCATTTACTGTGTATACTACAAAGCTAAAGGATAATAGGATCATGAGTATTTGTCATGTGGGCATGAATCACAAAGTAATAGGAAAATCAGTGAGCATAGCCATTAATAGTAACCATCCTCTCATACGATTGGCTAATACACTGGTATGGGAAGAGATAGCTGATCGGGTCATGCCTGATTTACAGACAACCACAGCAAAACAGAAATGGTGGATAGGAAGACCATTAAGATTAAGGATCCATCTTGGCATTTACATTTTGCAGCAATTATTTAATAAAACCGATCGACAGATGGAATATGATGTTAAAGATAATGCGGTTTATCAATTGTTTTGTGGTCATGACATTGTTAAGAAATGGCATTGCCCTGATCATACGAAAATTGAAGAATTCCGTTCTCGCCTTTCTCCTCAGACGCAAAATCAATTAGCGAACCATCTAGCGGTTGTGGCTTACCGATTAGGTTTTGCAACGCCAGCTCAAATTGATATTGATTCAACGGTACAAGAAGCAAATATGAGTTATCCATCTGATATAAGTTTGTTAACAAAAGTAGGAATGATGGCCAAAAAAGTATGGGGTTATCTTACCAAGAAGATACCTAATTTTCAGTTAGAACCCATTACCATTTCTGTTAAGGAAATTAAAGAAAAAGCGCGTGCCTGCTATTTTAATCGCTCAAGCAATCCTGAAGAAAAAAATAATAAATTACATGATTTATGGATGAGTGTTTTTGACCAGGTGTCCCCTGTATTGAAAATACTGGATAAAGTATTAGATGAGATAGACTGGAAACAAATGCCATGGAATATTAAACGGACTGCCAAACAATTAGCACAGCATGCCCATTCGTATTTGGTTGATGTCGTTATTTTTTTAAATCGTGGCGTGATGGTTACCGGAAAAAAGCTGGCTTTTCACCTGAATGAAGTAGCTTGCTTTAATAAAGGTAAAACTAAGGGCTTACAATTTGGTCGCGCCTTTCAATTAGGAAGGCTTGGTGGAAATTTTTTAATCGTGGAAAAATGTACTTCTTTACGGATGGAAGATAGCGCCTCTTTAAAACCAATCATTAAAAATTATCAGGAATTATTTGGAAGTAAACAAAATTTATCAGTAGCTACTGATAAGAAATATTATTCGAAAGATAATGAAAAATTCTTGCAACAGGCAACCGCTAATTCACTAGGTTTACAAAAACCTGGGGATCAATCAACTAATCTGAGTGAAGAAACACTTAATCAGAAAATAGCATTGGCCAATAGACGAGCAGGCATTGAAGCTTTAATTGGTCATGCTAAACAGGGCGGGCAATTGGGCAAAAGTCGAATGAAATATGATAAAACAACTGAATCGGCAGGCTATGCTGCCATTTTAGGATTTAATGGAAGACAATTGATCCGATATTTAAAAGGAGCCGCTTTAGTATGTAAATAATTTCGCGCCAGCGACTAATTAAATCTCGCTCAAACTCCGCCAAAGCACTGAAAATATGAAAGATAAGCTTGCCCCCACTGGTGGCAGTATCGATATTTTCTTGCAAGCTTTGCAGACCAATGTTGCGTGCTTGCAATGATTTGACGGTTTGAATTAAGTGCTGAATAGAACGGCCCAGCCGGTCCAGTTTATAGACCACAAGCGTGTCATTTTCACGTAAATAAGCCAATGCTTTTTCCAGACCCGGGCGTTCTGTTTTCACCCCACTGATAACATCATTAAATACTTCCTCGCAGCCAGCACTTTTTAAAGCGTCTTCTTGCATCCGCAAATGTTGGTCAGCCGTGCTGACACGTGCATACCCAATTTTCAAAGTCATTTCTCCTAAACTGAAAGAGAATATTGTATAATAACTCATGATTTAAAAACAGATGCTTAACAATGAATGTTAGATGGTTTATTGAATAGCATTTTAGACAGTTTGACCGGTATTCGTGCCACTGTCACGGATGTAACGAATACGACCGTTTGTTAGATGCTCAAATAATCACCAACCCGTGGAGAAAACAAGGAGTATATTTTTAATGACCTCTATTCACC
>JBEPVU010000152.1:0-5392 GCA_041690855.1 Gammaproteobacteria bacterium
AACGGTAGTTTGAGAAGACATTATAATTCCATGTAATTTTTTTTTATGTTTATAAAGAATAACACAGAAAAACAGGAAATGCATCTATATTGGAAATTATTTTTAATTAGAGAATAATACAGAATCAAGTAACTGCCGTTCCCTCTGAAACCTTATGAGGTTAGGTTTCAGAGGGAAAAACGTGATCCTTTGCCTGATTACAAGCGAAAACTTACTCAAAAGTTAAGAGAGAATTTTATCTAACTGATCGCTGGCCACAACCTTAGCCACGCGCCCGACTAACCTTAAGGCGTCATCGTGGTTTTCTTGATTACCGGCCGCGCAGGCATCGGCTACGATGGTGACTTGATAATCTCTATCGTGCGCTTCGCGGGCGGTGGTTTGTACGGCCATATCGGTGGAAACGCCGATAATAATTAAATCTTCGATTTTATTCGCGCGTAAAAAGGCTTCCAGTGCAGTGCCATAAAAAGCGCTGACGCGGTGCTTTACCATCATTAAATCCTGTGGCTGCACGTCAATGCCGGCATAAAATTCTGTGCCCCAGGTATTTAATTGCAGCGCCTGTAATTTTTTAGCGCCGCCGAAGATAGGCGAATTTTCAGGACATTCCGCATGTCCCTGGCTAAAACCTACTTTAACAAAAACGATAGGAATCGTATGTTGCCGCGCGAAGGCGATTACTTTATTGGCTTTTTCAAAAACATGGTGTTCTTTAATAAAATTCGCACTACCAGCGATTTTACCTTCGGGATGAACGATATCGTTAATAAAATCTAAAACGAGTAAGGCGGTTTTTTTCATGGGTTAGTACCTTTATGGGAAGTTGAATGTATTTCACGCTGACCAAAATAAATAGTAATAATAGTGCCTGCAATGATGAGTAACATGCCGGAAATAGTTTCCAGGGTGGGAATTTGTCCCCAGAGCGCCCAATCGAATAGGCCGCCAAAAATAATCATAAAAAACATAAAGGGCGACATCAGCCGTACGGGCGCTTTACTATAGGATAAAGTGGCCAGTACTTGATAAAGCGTGCCAAAGATGCCTACGCCTAATAATAGCAACCATAAATGGCCGTTTTCCGGTGTCTGCCATTGAATAGCGGCGGCAATGCCGGAAATCAGGGCGGCCGTTGAAAAATAATAAAATAATAACTCGTTGGTCGTATAGATTTTACTTAACAGGCGCAGTAATACAATCGCAATGGCCGCGAATAAACCCGCCGACAAGGCAATCACAGAAGGTAATTGCAGCAATTCATGGCCTGGATTTAAGATAATCGCTACGCCAACAAAACCTAACATAATACCGAGTATCGCTTTAAAAGGCGTTCTGGCGCCGGTGATTAACAGGGCAATAAGCGGCACGAATAAAGGCGCTGTGCTATTGAGCAATAAAGCGTCTACTAATGGAATAAATTTAATGGCGTAAAAAGTACAGCTTAAGGAGCATAAGGGCATCAGACTACGTAGAAAAAACATAACCGGTTTCTGAAGACGCAGGGAAACTTTAAACGTTTTATCGCGCAGCAGCCAGGGCAGGATTAAAATCAGGCTCAGTCCGAAGCGGGCAAACAGGATGACGGTAATCGGCAGATGGTTGCCGATCAGTTTAACCAGTAAGCTCATCACGGCAAAAGAAAAGGCCGAACCGATGGCGTATAAAATACCTAACTTAATGTTATTAGCAGGATTCATGGGAGCATCTCGTAACAGTGACCATTTGTTTTTTCCATTGGATGATAACCTAAACAGCAGATAATAAAAAATATTATATAAATCGCTGGATAGTGTTGCAGATTAATGAACGTAATGTATGGCTGGGAGCTAGTTGCGTCCCATCGCCATAAATTTGTTGTAGCGCTGATCCAATAATTTTTCGGTGGAGTAATGGTTTAACTCCGCTAAATTTCTTAACAAAACGCTTTTTAATTGTTGTGCTGTAGCGCTAATATCGCGGTGTGCGCCGCCTAGCGGTTCTGCAATAATTTCATCGA
Organism: Gammaproteobacteria bacterium; assembly: GCA_041690855.1. Lineage (GTDB taxonomy): Bacteria > Pseudomonadota > Gammaproteobacteria > CAIUAS01 > CAIUAS01 > CAIUAS01. The sequence continues at coordinate 2,000 of JBEPVU010000152.1, forward strand.
TCAACCCCAGCTTTAATAAGCGGGCGGCCGCCATGCTCATGGCTTCCGCGGCTTCGGCCGCTTTGCTGGCGCTTTTCCATAAAATAGACGCACAGCCTTCCGGCGAGATAACGGAATAAACGCTGTATTGCAGCATTAAAATACGATCGCCTACGCCAATGGCCAGTGCGCCGCCGGAACCGCCTTCGCCAATCACCGTGCAGATAATAGGCACTTTAAGCTGTGACATAACTTGCAGATTACGTGCAATGGCCTCACTTTGCCCGCGTTCTTCCGCATCAATGCCCGGATAAGCGCCGGCGGTATCGATAAACGTTAAGATAGGTAAATGGAAGCGCTCGGCCAGCTCCATTAAGCGCAGAGCTTTGCGATAACCTTCTGGCCGCGGCATACCAAAATTACGGATCAGTTTTTCCTTGGTATTGCGGCCTTTTTCATGGCCGATAATCATCACCGGCTGGCCATCTAAACGGGCGGTGCCGCCTACAATGGCCTGATCATCGGCAAAATGGCGGTCGCCATGTAATTCATCAAAATCAGTAAAAATATGCGCGATATAATCCAGCGTATGGGGGCGTTGTGGATGGCGCGCCATTTGCACGACCTGCCAGGAATCCAGCGCATTGAAAATGCTTTTAGTGAGGTCGCGGCTTTTTTGTTCCAGCCGTTTTATCTCTTCACTGAGGTTGATTTCACTGTCATTACCGACTAAACGCAGCTCTTCAATTTTAGCTTCTAGTTCTGCGATAGGTTGCTCAAAATCAAGGAAATTTAAGTTCATAAGCTATTTTTGTGTGTCTTCCGGGTTGGCAAATTCGTCGTCAAATAAATAATCCAGTTCTTTGCGCAGGCGCCGCCGTTCTATATGATCTTCTATAGCACGCCGGGCTTGTAAAGAAAAGGTTTTAGGCTGCGCTTTTGATTTAGTTTCGAGTAAAACAGGCGATTGGGGTTCGTCATCTTCGCTGACAAAATCACTGTCTTCGCCGTCCTGGAAAGAGAGTTCTTCATCGGGGTCGGCCATTGATAAGTCGGCCGTCATATCAAGCGTATTGTCATCTTCTATTTCAAGAGCCATAAGCCGTCAACCTCACCTATTTATGCGCGTATGCGCGTCAATTTGAGTATAGCCGTTAACTATAAAAATGCTTTATTAGCATTAGTTTGAGCTGGATGCAACAAGATTTGTGGTTTTTCAGCTATTTCCCGTTGAAACAGGGGGAAGGGTGTCAGCATGCGCCGTACCCATCATCTGCGGAATACCATTCTGCTCCCTGGCGATTTTATTGGCTTTGTCCCAGTCGATTTGCAGATCAGGTTGCGTTTGAACAGCCGTAGTAATGACGCTTTTTAGCTGGGCTATATTGGCATACGGGGTAGTTTGTTCTTCCTGCAGGGGTACATGCGCTTCTAGATAAAGCTTACCGTTCAGCCAGCCGGCTTTATAGGCGCTATTGATGACATTAACGGGAGTATTGGTTGTGACCTGGTCAAATATCGATTCAATGTCCTCAGGTAGCAGATGTATACAACCTGAGCTACTGCGGCGACCGATGCTGGTGTAATCATTAGTGCCATGAATTAAATAAGTAGGGTGGAAACGAAAAGCATAACCCCCCAAAGGATTGTCGGGGCCTGGCGGCACTACTCTAGGGACTGCCACATTATTTTTAGCGTCTTCTGCTAATATGGAAGGCGTTGGTCTCCAGGTAGGATTAACAATCTTTTGATAAGCTTTAGCAGGCCCTAGCATAGTATTATCATCAGGCCCTTCACGACCAATACCAATGGGAAACGTAATCACTTTGTTTGAATTCAGCGGATAATAATAAAGACGTAATTCCGCCAGATTGACGACAATCCCTTTGCGGGGCACGGCTGGTAAAATAAACTGCGTTGGCACTACCACTAAAGTGCCTGCTTTAAGCTGATTAGGATTCAGACTAGGGTTGGCTTCTACCAGCTCAAAATAACCCACGTCAAAGCGCCGGCCAATCGTACTGAAAGTATCGTTCCGTAGCGCCTGCGTAATTTGTACATGGCCTACGACACTATCGCCCTCTGGCGGCAAATCGAAAGTTAAAGCAAAGGCCTGCTGAAACCCGCTCAGCGTGAGCAATAATAAACAACTTAAATAAATAGTTTTTTTTAGCTTAGCCATGATTGCGAGTTAATGTACTTGATAGAGGAAGCACTGTATTTTACCCATAAATCATGGCTATGCAAGGCTGATTTAGAACCAGCAGCGGTTCCCGCTGAAACAGCATAGGTTTATACATAAGTTTCTAAATGAAGCCCTATTTTTTTCGCCTCTCCAGCGGGAGAGGCCGACCAGGCGCAGCCTGGGCGGGTGAGGGGAATTAAAAAGCTTTCTTCAATAATGAATTACATGCTGATAAGAGCTCCCTCACCCGCCGCTACGCGTCGACCTCTCCCGAGGGGAGAGGTGATAAACGGGCTTGCACTACTTATGTATAAACCTATGCTGAAACAGCGGGAACTGCTGTAGAACCAGCTATGAGTCCTGAGTGAGGTCTACCTTCGCTAACCAGGGAATAAGCTGCCGAATTTCTAACCCTTGAGGATACGTTTTTTCACGTTTTAACTCGCGCACCAATTGTAATAATTTTACATTTTTGAAATATTTGTTGTAATAAGCAAAATTTTCTGCGGGATTACCATCTGTATTTTTAATTTCAATAATATGGGTTGGCTGATTGTCTTGTAATATTAAGAAATCAAGTTCTTTTCCATCTTTGGTGCGCAAAAAATGCAGCGAAGTTTTAATGCCTTTGACATCACTGAGATAATCACATTCTTTTAATAAAGCATTTGCAACTATATTTTCTAAGCGTGCGCCCGTATTTTCAGCACAGGTATGATCATAAAAATAATACTTAGGTTCTTTTAATAAACTACGGCTAATATTTTTGGTATAAGGCGTAACACGAAAGATAACATACAGATTCTCCAGCACATCCAACCATCTTTTGATGGTTTTTGGATCGCGTTCCACATCACGCGCTAAATTTGCATAGGACACTGTCGAACCTACGCGTTGTTTCAATAGTTCTACTAGCGTTTCGATGGCTTTTATATCTGATACAGTTTGTAATTCAATTAAATCCTGGCGTAAAATAATGTCAAGATGCGTTCTGCGCCAGCGTTTATAATAAGTGACGGAATCTTTTAAAAAGGGTTCAGGAAAACCGCTACATTGCCATAGCATTTCAAAAATTTTTTCACTATTTGCCGTTGGGTTAAACTGAAGAAATTCTTTAAGATCGATTGGATGCATACGATATTGAAAATATCTACCTGCAAGCGAGTCGCCTACTTTTTTATAGGTATCAAGTTTCGCGCTGCCTGTTACTAACAGTTGTGGAGTTGTTC
>JBEPVU010000153.1:0-5372 GCA_041690855.1 Gammaproteobacteria bacterium
CAATGCCATAATGAAATTCCACAATTATTTGCCTATAGCCAATTATTATTATCAATCAGTGGTATTGATGGCCGCTATGGCACGCAAGGAACTAAAAGTGAATTCTGGACAGTATGGCATGAAGAAGATATTACTGATATAGAGTTTCACCGTATAAAAAACAAAGTGCTCTCAGCAAAACAGAAAGACGTTATTTTTAATCATCGCCCTGACGCAAGCCGAGCAGAGTACGACACGCTTATTGCAGGAGGCGAACTTGCAGTCACCGGTCAGGATAAAATGCTTATCAGCTTGTTATCGCCTCAGCGTTTATTAGAAATGATGCGCTACTTTATTTTATTTGATAAAAAAGCTGGCAAGATTATTGCGCGTGATCCACAAGTGTTTAGTATTAAGCGGCTTATTGATCGCATTAACACAAGACACGACAGCAATAGTCGTCAAGGCGGTGTTATCTGGCATACGACAGGTTCCGGAAAATCCTTCACGATGGTGTTTTTATCTAAAGCGTTACTTTTACATGAAACCCTAAAAAATTGCCGCATTATGGTAGTTACCGATCGCATTGATTTAGAAGAACAGCTTAGTAGATTTTTTTTCTCAAGCGGTGAACTTTCAGCGAAGAAAGATAAAGAAGCCGCAATGGCCACATCAGGTCGCAATCTGGCTGCATGTATTGGCAAAGGCACTGAAAGGTTTATTTTTTCTTTAATCCAGAAATTTAATAGCGCCGCTAAATTGCCAGAATGTTATAATGATAGTTCAGATATTATTGTATTAATTGATGAGGGACACCGCTCTCAGGGTGGTGAAAATCATGCGCGCATGAAACAAGCACTGCCTAATGCTGCTTTTATAGCTTTTACCGGTACACCATTACTTAAAGCCGATAAAACTACTAATAAATTTGGTTCCATTATTCATGCTTATACGATGCAACGTGCGGTAGATGATAAAACTGTTACGCCCTTATTGTATGAAGAACGCAAACCTGATTTAGATGTTAATGAACGTGCCATTGATAGTTGGTTTGAGCGAATTACAGTCGGTATAACTGATGAACAACGCACCGATTTAAAAAAGAAATTTGCCAAGAAAGGCCAAATCTATCAATCAGAAGATCGCATTCGTTTAATAGCGCTGGATATTGCTAATCATTTTAGCAAATACATCTCAAATGGTTTAAAAGGGCAAATCGCTTGCGCGAGCAAATTAGCGGCCATTAAATATAAACAATTTTTAGATGAGGCAAATTTATTTGAAAGTGCCATCGTGATGTCACCACCCGATACACGCGAAGGTAATACTGAAGTAGATGAAGCTGCTATACCCGCGGTTACTAAATGGTGGCAGGAAAATGTAGGCGCGCAGGATGAACCTACTTATACTAAACATGTAATAGAACGCTTTGATAAAGACGATAATTTAAAAATGCTGATTGTTGTTGATAAACTACTCACGGGTTTTGATGAACCTAAAAACACAGTGCTATATATTGATAAATCCTTAAAAGAACATAATTTAATTCAAGCTATTGCTCGCGTAAATCGTTTGCATCCAAAAAAAGAATTTGGTTTGCTAATAGATTATCGCGGTATTCTCGAAGAATTAGATACTACCCTTGCTAAATACCAAGATCTTGCCAGCCGCACGCAAGGTGGTTTTGATATTAATGATATTACTGGTTTGTATCATCAAATGAGCGCTGAATACAAACGCTTACCACAGTTATATGATGCATTATGGGCAATATTTAAAAATGTTAAAAATAAAAATGATCATGAACAATTGCGCCAGGTATTAATACCAAAAATGCAAGAAGTAGAAGGCGATATGATTGATAGTAATCTTAAAGTTCGTGAAGATTTTTATCAGGCGCTGGCAAAATTTGCCAACTGCCTGCAAATTGCCTTGCAATCGGTTTCTTTCTTTGAAGACACTTGTTTTAGTGAGGCTGATCGCAATTGCTATAAAGAAACCTTAAAACAATTTACCAGCCTGCGCCAGGTTGCCAGACAAGATGCGGGTGAAACTATTCAATATGATAAATACACGGAACAAGTAAAAAAATTACTGGATAAGCATGTGGTAGGCATCAGTGTTAAAGAACCTGAGGGTGTCTATGAAGTTGCTAAAATGGGGCAACAACAAAAACCTGCAGAATGGTCAGAAGATAAAACACGTAATGAAACTGATATTATCAAAACCCGTGCAACCAGAATAATTGAGCAAAATTTGCGGGATGATCCTTATGCCCAGGAAGCTTTTTCTAAATTGCTGCGTCAAGCTATAAAAGAAGCTGAAGAATTATTTGATCATCCTTTAAAACAATACCTGTTATTTAAGTCTTTTGAAGAAAAAGTTACCACTCGCCAATTAGAGGACATACCTGATAGTTTTAACGGCAATCGCCATGCGCAAGCTTATTTTGGCATATTTAAAAAAGTGGTGCCTGCTGTATTGACAGTTATGTCTGAAGAGGAGTTACAAAAATGGATAAAATTGGCATTTACTATCGATGAACTGGTTACTATAGCTGTTACCGAAAATTCAATTAATCCACAAAATATTGAAGCAGCTATTCGAAAAAAATTATTACCCTTGTTATTTAAAGAGTGTAAAAAGATTGGCGCTGGCATGGATCAAGCTAAAGCAATGGTTGAGTGGATAGTGCAAATTACACGCACGGGCTGAAACACGCTATTGGCGGTAGATTGACATTAAATCCTCATTAAACTTGCCGTAGCAATACACTTATTATATATTTATGTGGCCAAGACTGGCGTAAATTCATTCAGGAGATAGATTGATGTTAAAGAAATTAGTAGCCGCTAGCATATTTACAATAATGAGCAGTACCATTGCTTACGCAGGATCATTTTATATGGGCCCATCGGTGATGCTGAATTACCTCTCAGCTAAGAATAGTAGTTATAATAGCCTTAGCCCACGATTATCAGCAGGTTATGGCGGTATTGTGGCTAATAATTTTTATTTAGCCGGTGAGTTAACGGCTACGCCAGGTAGTGTCGACCTCAAGAATGGTTACACCCACGGTACGGATCAAAATACTAAAGTAACCCATACTTATGGCCTCAGTGTTATTCCCGGTATTAAATTAAACGATACCGCCATGGTTTATGGCCGCGTAGGCGCAGTAAAATCTTATTTTAGCAGTCAGGCTAAAACAGTTACGGGTGGGCAAGCAGGCATTGGCGTAGAAACCAGTGTATCGCCTACCTGGAACCTGCGCAGTGAATATATTTACACAGCTTACCGTTCAGTCTCTCATGATATAGGCTCGCCAAAATCTAACGCGATTGGCATAGGTCTCATTCATAATTTTAATTAGTCTGTTTATTGCTCATAGCCTGCTGGATGTTAGCCTTGTAAGTAATAACCTACATAACCTTCAGCTTTAGGCTGTAGACCATGACCTAATAAAATACTACATTAGGTCATCCAGCATAGGATGGCTGGTCAGTGATAAGGAACGCTATTTTCTGCCTTAAATCAGGCAGAAAATAGCATCACGTTAAAGCCCCGCGTTTTATTGCTTCAAAAGCAATCTTTCTTCATAGTGATTTATCAAATTAAAGCAGATAAAATAATGACAATGTCGTAATGACTTATTCTTCTAATTAATTTTGCCAAATAAAGAACGAGAATATGATGGCCCTTCTACAAAAACAATTCGAAAATTTTCAACAATATTGCGAAGGTACGCTGGGCGTTTATGCTCAGCATATTGAAACTGGCAAGCTTATTCAATTTAACGCTGAACAATCTTTTCTTATGTGCAGCACTTATAAATTGCCCATGGCTATTTATCTTTTGCATAAAATAGAGCGGGGTGATCTACAATTAAATGATTTATACGAAGTCACGGCATTTGATTTGCGACCAGGCGGATCAGCTACTTTAACTCAGTTTGATTACAGTATTGCGCAGGCCATTTCTATTCATAATTTACTTAAATTTATGTTACAGGAAAGTTGCAATAGTTCTACTGATATTATCCTGCGCCTGATCGGCGGGCCTGCTGCCGTTACTCGCTATATGGAGCAGATAGGTATTCAGGAGATGCGAATTGATAGATACACACTGGAAGCGCTAGCGGCATGGGACGGCATAAAAAACATACCCGCTGATCATCGCATCACATTAAAACAATATACTGCGCTGGAAAAAAGCGTTTCACCCGATGACTTAATCAAAGCAAAAACAATTTTCCAAAATGATATACAAGATACCACTACCCCTGCCGCTATGACTGTGTTGCTGGTAAAGTTATTTAAAAATGAATTACTAACCACGGAACATACAGAATTTTTATTAAACATAATGCGGGGCTGCAAAAGAGGCCCATTACGTTTAATGGGGTTATTACCGCCTAAAACGCCGGTCGCTCATAAAACGGGAACACTAACAGGCTATACCTGTGATATTGGTATTATCACGCTACCACATCAAACAGGTCACATTGCACTATCTGCTTATATTAAAAATTCCAAAAAAGATTTAACTAAAAATGAACGCGTACTCGCTGAAATAGGCAGGACGGTTTATGATGGCTTTTTATTAAACTAAAAAAATCTATGGAAAAAGCAGACGTTATTATTATTGGCGCAGGGGCTGCGGGTTTAATGTGCGCCATTGAAGCAGGCAAACGCAAACGTAAAGTTATTGTGCTGGATCATGCTAATAAACCCGGCAAAAAAATTCTAATGTCTGGTGGCGGGCGTTGTAATTTCACTAATTATCACATCAATCCAGAGGATTATATTTCGCATAATCCACATTTCTGCAAATCTGCTTTAAAGCGTTATACCCAATGGGATTTTATCGAACTCGTTAAAAAACATCATATACCCTTCCATGAAAAAACGTTGGGACAACTCTTTTGCGATCATAAATCGAAAGCCATTCTTGAACTGTTATTAACGGAATGCGAACAGGCAGCGGTTGAAATTCGTTTAAATACAGTCATCACCGCTATCGATCACGTTAGTGATCAACATTTTAAACTTAAAAGCAGCCGCGGCGATTTTCATTGTCAATCGCTGGTCATTGCGAGCGGTGGTTTATCCATTCCAACCATGGGCGCCAGCCCGTTTGGCTACAAAGTGGCGGAACAATTTGGTCTTAAAATATGGCCAACCCGCGCCGGTTTAGTGCCTTTCACACTGCAACCAGATGATAAAGAAAAATGGTCGGTACTGACGGGAATAGCCGTTGATAGCCTGGTGAGTAATACGCAGCAACGTTTTCGTGAAAATATATTATTTACGCACCGCGGCTTAAGCGGGCCAGCTATCTTGCAAATTTCATCGTATTGGCAGGCCGGTGAAACTATCACTATTAATATGTTG
>JBEPVU010000154.1:0-5362 GCA_041690855.1 Gammaproteobacteria bacterium
CTATATAACTAACCTGGAGGCGATTATATGCAGCAGTTTGATATTGTAATCATTGGAAATGGCATCTTGGCATACTCAACAGCTTTTGCTCTAATTACAAAAGACCCTACTCTAAAGGTCGCCATCATTGGGCCTCAAGATAGGCCAGGGAGCGCTACAGTTGCCTCTGGTGCTATGTTAGGTTGCTTTGGTGAAGTAACGAAACAAGGTGTTAGCTCTAGCCCAGGTAAATTCAAACATAAACTTGGTATTAAAGCTGCAAAAATGTGGCCAAGTTGGATTGAAAAAATTAATAGTTTTAATGTTCAAAACTCAGTTAAATTAGACCTAGGTACGCATATAGTGTTAAATGCAAAATCTGGTGATTTAGATGACGAAAATTTCATAGCCATTATAAATTGCTTAAAAGATGCCAATGAGCCATATAAAGAAATTGAACCAAATGATATTCCTGGCCTAAATCCAATTAGCGATTGCCGTCCATTAAAAGCAATATTTTTACCTAATGAAGGCTTTATAAACCCATCCACAATACTTAATGGATTACATAATAGTATTCAATCGAATAAATGCTGTTCTATTATCGACAATACCGTTACAAAAATACATATTGATAATAATCATGTTTCTTGTGTTGAAATGATATCAGGGCAAAAAATTAATGCCAAGTGCATAGTACTTGCTGCAGGAGCCTATTCACAATTTTTAATTGATCAAATTCCTGAACTTAAATTCCTAATTCCCCCGCTTGTACATGGAGTTGGCATTTCTATAATTACAGAGCGCAGCTCCCCTGCATTAACACATGTCATTAGAACACCAAACAGAGCTGGTGCCTGTGGATTACATATTATGCCGCGAGATGAAAATCATGTATATATAGGTGCAACTAATAATGTTTCGTTACTTCCCATTACATCGCCACGAATGGGTCATATAAATTTTTTGATTCAATGTGCAATTGAGCAAATTGATCAATCTTTGCATAGCTCAAAGATAATTAATTGGACTGTTGGTAATCGGCCTATTTCTATTGACTCTTATCCCTTAATTGGCGAAACCTCTATAAATGGTCTGTGGATGTTAACAGGCACTTATAGAGATGGCCTACACTATTCTCCATTATTTGCTCAAGCAATCGCAAATCAAATTCTTGGTGAACGCTCCATTTTTACAGAAAATAATATTTTCACACCTGAAAGATTACCTATTCAAACCATGACAAAAGAACAAGCAATTGAAGAAGCAGTACATCATTATATTTCTGGTGCCTATGAACATGCTATGAAGTTACCCAGGATTGGTTGGGATCAAATGTTCAAGGATTTAATAAGAACTAAAATTGAAAATATATTTAAAGAACTTGACACTGATTATGTACTCACACCTGACATGCTCTTAATGTTTGATGATAATAAAGCAAAACATTTAGCCTATTTTAAAGAATATTTTAAATTTTTAAATACCAATATAAGCCCAAAGCAAACATATCGTAAATCTACAAGCAATGCAGGAAGTGAAGTATCAACTGTATAGCAGATTTACAGATAAATTTACCAACAATATTAGAGATGAACCAAATGTGGAAAAAGAGAAAAAACACCGACAAAGAGCAATTACTGAAAAATGATCCTAACAACGATAAAAGTAAATCTCTTGTTACTATTTCAATATCTGATTCTACTATTAATTCAGGTTATGAACCCTTGCCGGATCAACAAGATGCTTTGATCGACATAACGCAATATTATCTCGTTTTAAAACAAGCAAATGATATCAAATACAATGTTGGCAAATATATTCTTTTAACATCGATTGCCGGGACATCTATATGGCTTTTCGGTACAACAGGAGGCTTGATTGCTGGCGATAATCTTGCGCTAAGGATATTGCTAATCAGCGGTGGCATCACACTTAATTTTTGTGTCTCTTTTAATACTTCAGAAATGTTTCTTGACTACATTAAAAGTAACCAGGTGCCGCCTGAACTTAAAAAATTTATAAAGCCAAAATCCAGCAAACTAGAACTGTTTGCTGTTGGAGGAGCAGCTTTTTTATCTGCAGGACCTACCACATTAGCTGTATTTAGTAATGCAGAAAAAATTACTGCGCTCATTATTACAGAGGCAGTAGTAACACAAATTGACAATACTTTTATTCATACTTTACCAACCTTACTTATTGCAAGGGTTCCTCTTTTAAGAATGCTGTTTTCACTGCCTTTTTTACCATTAATTATCTGCTATAAACTTTACAAAGGTATTGAAAATCGATTTTGCCTTTCTGAAGAAGAAAGAGAATTTAAAAAAATTCAAGAAAAAAAGGGAGAAAATCATACAAAAATAAAACATGCCATGATTACTACTTTAGAAATTGCGCGACAAGAAATTCTTAAGCTGACTTTTCAATCGCAATGGAGTAGACGAAAACCCTGTAATTTACAATATAAAATCAACTTACCCGCAGATTTAAAAAAATTACGTGAATTAACTGATATTACACCATTAATAACCATAGCTTCCTATGCACAAATTCAGAGCAGTTCTCCCGCTACACTTTGTTCAAAAGTTACAAATTTTGTAGTAAATACTGTGATTGGAACTATCTTTTATGCTTTTGGCACCATTTTAGGTAATTTAGGAACATCTGGTTATTATAAAAATACTTATGATGACATGGTAAGCATTGGTAATTATACACATCAGCACTTTAGCAATAACAAAATCCCTTTTAGTGATCAGGAAGCGGCTGAATGGGGGTGGGGATTATCAACACCACCTAATGCCATTGTATTAGTTTTAGTTGGTTATTTTGCGGGTCGATTTTTTAAGCATACTCTGTATGATAATTTCATTGCCTGCCTAAAAGGTGAATATAATACTCCGCAGGGATTTAAGCGTTATCCGTAAGCGTTCTGTTATTTACACCCTTTCTGATTTATTTTAAATCGGCTTGTAACACTGCTTTGCAATGTTGCGGCAATAACCATCGTCGTTGCTCATCGTTCTGGCAACGTGGCAATTGTTCCAACAGATAACGTAAATAACGATAAGGTTCCAGCAGGTTCGCTTTAGCTGTCATGATTAAGCTGTAAATAGTAGCGGCAGCCGTTGCACCACGCTCATTGCCCAGAAATAACCAATTCTTCCTTCCGATTGCAAAGGGGCGAATCGCATTTTCAACCGCATTGTTATCTATCATTAATTCGCCGCTTTCCAAATACGTGTTTAAAGCTGTCCATTGATTCAGCGTATACTGTATCGCTTTCGCTAAAGGGCTTTGGGGTGGTGCGCCAAGTAATGTTTCTTCAAGCCAAATTTTAAAGCGCCCTAGAATCGGTTTTGATTTTTCGTGGCGTAATTGCTTTATTTCACTCAATGGCAATTGATTTTCTCGTGCTTGTTTTTCAAGGCAATATAATTGTTTGATAATGTTAACCGCTTCCAAGGCTTTACCTTCCGCTTTATTGATTTTTACGATGTCCATGAATTTACGTCGAACATGGCTCCAACAACCCAACCCAATAACCTCCGGTTTGTTTTGTAAATCATGATAGCCAGCATAACCATCCGTTTGCAAATAGCCTTTGAAATCGGCCAAGCGCGTATTGACGGCACGACTACTGCGCGTCGGTTGATAATCATACAGAATTAAACGGTTGTCCGGTAAACCTGTTAAATAAACCCACATATAGCTTTTGCTCTTCTGAATTTTATTTTTCTCGACTAACACCTGCACGGGCGTTTCATCGACGCACAAATAATGGCTTTTAATCAGTTGCTGTTTCATTAAATCAATCAAGGGTTGAAACAACTCACCGCAGCTTAACACCCAATGGCACAACGTGCTGCGTGCAATAGCAATCTGGTAACGTTGCAGAATATGTTCCTGGCGATAAAGCGGAATATGATCGTTATATTTTGAAATTAAGATGTGAGACAGTAACCCCGCTGTGGCAATACTCTTGGGAATAGGTTGTGCCGGCAAGGGCGCTATTTTAACGCCTTCTTCGCAGTGACGGCAGGCGTATTTATAACGCACCTGTTCGAGTACTTTAACCTGAGCAGGAATAAATTCAAACTGCTCGGATTTATCTTCGCCTATCCTATGTAAGGCATGGCCGCAAGCACAGGTTTTTTCACACTCCGCTAAGTCATGCATGATCCGCTCGCGTGGCAAGTCAGTGGGCAGGGGTTTACGGCCGCCTTTTTTACGTGTGAAACCGGCCACCGTGATTTCTTCATCCACTTCACGCGCCACCTTTTTCTCTTCCTGCGTTAACACGGCTTCATCAAATAAATCCTGTTGATTGTGAGATGACTTCTCTGACTTTTTGCCAAAGCGAAATTGCAAAGCGGATTTGAGTTGATATTGCAGTGAATTAATTTTTTGGTCTTTTTCTTGCAGGGCATTACTTTTTTCTTGCAACTGCTGAGAAAGTTGAACAATTAATGCTTTTAATTGTTCAACATTATTAGGAAGGCTGACATCGTTTTGCATGCTAAGATGATAGCATAAAACGCTTGGAATTTAAGTCTTTTCAACGTTTATTTTTGTATTTATTAACCATAATTTTTAAACTGTAATTCAGGATGGTTGACCAATTCCATGAAATCAAAACCCTGCAACAACCATTGTAATTGTTGATGCGTAATTTCTATTTTATTTTCCCTTCCTATTTTAGGAATATAAAACTTTTTACGTTCCAAACGTTTGTAAATCAGCATAAAGCCGTTGCGGTCCCAGTAAAGGCCTTTCACTTTATTGCGCTGTTGATTACTAAATAAAAATAAATAGCGCTCTTGGGGATTGATTTGTAAATGCTCAACGACTTGTTGCGTCAATCCATCGATGGCTTTGCGCATATCAATGGGTTTGATGCTCACCATCACTTTTAAATTTTCTGGAAACGTTAGCATGATTTTACCTCCGCTGCTTCGAATAACGTTTTCAAAAAATCACGGCCAACAGCTGACATCGGAATATGCAATTGCAAGTGTGAAGATAAATGCAGAACACACGCTGTTGTGTTGGAAATTGCTTTAGGGGGAGGCGTTACTTCAACAGGTATAAAATCATCAGAAAATAAGGGCGCTTTTCCAATGGCCTTCGCTTCGGTAGGCGCCAATGCTGTTAGTTTGCTATACCACCGATAAAAATATTTATAGTTAATCGCTTTCTGTTCGCAGAAGGCTTTCTTACTGATGCCACTGTCTTTCCATTCTTCAATCACGGGTAGCCAATCGCTGGCCTGGGTATAACGTCTTTTGTTCATAAACTGTGCTCCAACTTAATGATAAGGGATTATTAATTTGGAGCACTTTATCTTGTATTTACAGGTGTATTTATTTGGACGCTTACC
>JBEPVU010000155.1:0-5336 GCA_041690855.1 Gammaproteobacteria bacterium
CTCAAAATCTAATGGGTCTCAAAAACTTTTTTACCATGGCGCACAAAAGGCGGTTTAATTACCTGCACAGGCAATAATTTATCTCTAATCATCACCTGACACTGGCTGCCAATATTAACGGGAACGCGGGCTAAAGCAATAGCATGGCCTAAAGTCGGTGAAAAAGTGCCGCTGGTAATCTCGCCTTCGCCGATACCATCCGCCACCACTTTTTGATGGCCGCGTAATACGCCGCGTTCGGTTAAGACTAAGCCGACTAACGTTCGCTTCACGCCTTGCTGCCGTTGCTTTTCTAAGGCGGTGCGACCGATAAATTCGCGGTTGGCTGGTTCTAGTGCTACCGTCCAGGCCAGATTAGATTCTAAAGGCGTGGTGGTATCGTCCATATCGGAACCATAAAGATTTAAGCCAGCCTCTAAACGCAAGGTATCGCGTGCGCCTAAGCCACAAGGGCTGATGCCCGCCGCTACAAATTTTTGCCAATAATCGGCGGCTTGCTGGGCAGGCAGCATAATTTCTAAACCCTCTTCGCCGGTATAGCCTGTCCGCGCGATTAACCAGCCCTGGTGTTCAAAAAATTGAAAAGGTTTTAAGGCAGCGCTATTTTTTTGTACGTCTGGCAGAAAAACCGTGGCGGCTTTTGCGCGGGCCTGTGGGCCTTGTACGGCGATAATCGCTAAATCTGTACGCACGTTAAGTTCTACTTTAAATCCTTGCGTTTGCTTTGTCAGCCAGGCGATATCTTTTTCACGCGTACCGGCATTCACGACTAAGCGGTAATAATCTGGTGCAAGGTAATAGGTAATCAAATCATCAATAATACCGCCTTGATCGTTTAACATGCAGCCATAAATCGCTGTGCCGGGTTGCGTTAATTTGGCTACATCATTGGCTAACACATAACGTAAATACGCTTGTGCTTGTTCGCCTTTTATATCAACCGCCGCCATATGAGAGACATCAAAAATACCCGCATCCTGACGAACTTTATGATGTTCATCCAATTGAGAACCATAATGCAGTGGCATGTCCCAACCAGCAAAATCAACTATTTTTGCGCCAGCGAGTTGATGCTGGTCATAAAGCACCGTGCGGTTAGCCATCAGATGGCTCCTGTTGGAAAATAAATAAGGCGCTGATTATAACCAGTTTTTTGTGATTGCCATATATGCCTACAGCGCTAATAGCAAAAAAATGACATGAACTATCGGCATTTGCCAAAAGCATTATGTAGGGGAATCTATTAAACTGGGCTTCCTGAGTAATTTTTCTGGAGTAAATAAAGATGAAATATTTTCTTGCCTGGTTACTGGGCGTACCCGCGGGCATACTGATATTGATCTGGTTATTCTCGCATCTGTTCTAATGGCTATTGATTAATTGTCTGCGCTGGCGGTGTATTAATTAATGCTGTGGCCATCATACTACGCTCATTTAATTGATGCAGCAGAGAACCCCAGCGATAACCTTGATAGCCTAAATAAATGCCCGCGATTAATACAACGATTAAGCCTAAATAAATAGCAATTTTAAACACCCGCTGAGCAATTTTCTGATTCCAGACCAGGGAAATCAGCCAGAAGGTTAACAGCAATGTAATAACAAAAATTAATGCGGTCAAAATAAATACCTCTTACTAACGCCATAAACTTCACTGATCAAAAAGTTATTCTCGCGGATTCAGCGAGAATAACTGGTATTTAAGCTTCTCATTTTTTGATCTATTTCGTCATAAAGCTCAACGCCTGCTTCTTCAAATACACTCAGTAAATTTTCATAAGTTCCTTTGCCACCGAGAAAATCCCAAAATTCAATTCCCACTAAAATTTCTTCTTGTAAATCAAAAAGTCCTCGCAATGTCCAGCGTTCATAAGGTTGAGGTTCATAAGGATTATAGGGAATAGCAACTATTGTTTTCACTTGCACGGTTGAATTCTCACTACCACGCATCGCAATCCAATCAAGCATTTGCTTTTTAATACCTGTAAATTCATTTATATTCGGCTTCGCTGATTTAATTTCAAAATAATATTCAACACCATCTTGCATTTCTACAAAAAGATCTACTCGTTTTTTGAGTTTCTTGCCAATGTGGCCGTTACTGACAACCGCAAGTATTTCTTTTGTTTCCAGTGGTTTATCAGGCTTGCGTGCACCAGAACGCAATTCACGCATTATATGATCAATTTTTAAAACTGCGTCCGTGCTTACATATCCTTCAAAATTTTTATATTGCGCTATTGCCTGCTTCGCTCTGGGCTCCACGATTATTTTTCCAACCTGCTCAAAAATAGATGTGCCCAATATAGTATTAACAGAATGTATAAAAGAGAATAATGCCATTCTATCTTTGCCAAGCAAACGAAAATGAAATGGCATGGAATTTGTTTCCGGACTATAGGTTAATAGTTTTTGACGAATTTTAGCGAGTAAATATTCCTTAATCTGGCTGGTCTGTTGTATTGTCAACGCCATATTATTTCCCTTTTAAGTGAAAAATAATTTCTGCATAAGGTGTTTTATCGCGTTCAGTCCGATTTAATACCGGTCTCTTAAACTGATTTACAATCTTCATTTCTGCTTGTTCCGCAATTTTAGGATATAAATTATATTTATCGTTTGCCACAAGAAAAACATCAAAATCATCTGTTAAAAATTTTCTACAATTAAGTAAAACTTTCGCAATTCCTTTTATATAAGATGCGCGGGCTTCCGCACCTTGGCCTTTGTAAAGGGGGCCTATCTCTAAATCATCATTTCGCTTGAATCCAAATAAATCATAAGCATAAGCATGTTGCTCATGATAATCAATCTGCCCAACATAAGGTGGAGAAGTAAAAATACCTCTTATTTTCTGCTTTTGCAGTATGTTATAAAACTGTCTGTTATGTTTTTCAAGCTCTTTAAAAATATTAATATTTTGCGAATCGCCTGATATAATTGCATGGTAAGCATCTGTTTTAAGCTGCGCAAATAATTTTAATCGATGAATTGTATCCATAGCATAGCGATTAAACCACGATTTAATAGAAAAAAGTGGCTTACAGATTTTCTTATGTTTCCAGCAATAATATGCCGTTAATTGTGGCTCTTTCAATGTGGCCAAATCTGAATGAGTCGTAGCTCGACATGACCTAATCGTTCGACTTAAAATTACTGCAAGAACTTTCTTAGCATTAGCATCTTTAACATTTTTGATTTGTTCAAAAGTAAAATCAATTTCTTTACGAACGTTTTCAATGTACCACTTATCCAGAAAATTTTCATTTTTTGCTTGTTTTAATTCAATATTGTATTTTTTGACCAGGGCGTTATAAATTTTTAAAAATACTTTCTCTTTTTCCATAGCGTAACAATCTTCATTTATCTGCCCACGCTGGATTTTATATTTATAATCCGGACTCGGAAAATATTGGTTATTAAACACAGTTATTTGCTCTAATAATGTATTTTCAAAGGCATCGATTCTGCTATCAGTTTCGTAGTCTGTAATGAGTTGTTTAATTCTTTTAATTTCTTTTTCAAGAATAGCAAAATCATAATTAAATAACTTTACATCAGTAATCATGCTATTGAAGCGTGAAATATCAATCCCAATAGCATGTATACCTATTTCAACTGCTTGTACCAGCGTTGTACCAGAGCCTGAGAAAGGATCTAAAACAATATCACCCGATCTAAAATAAGCGTCTTTTTTAAAAGTATCTGTATGGTTATCGATGAAATATTCAACCAATTGTGGAATAAATTTGCCTTTGTAAGGATGCAGCCGATGAACATGTTTGGTAGTATCTTTCTCTCGTAAATGATCAAAAGACAATGTCCAATTTAAATCGTCGCCTAACTGTTTTTTCCAGTTTAATTCTCTAACACCATGGTATGAATCATAGTAATTTTTAAGATCATGTATATCGACAAATATAGATGATCCATTATTGTGTTTTTTAATCTTGCCATACTGAACTAAATAGGAAATGTTAGATTCGCTAACGTCTCGCTTCAAAAAATCACTCGCCCACCGGCTTGCTTCTCTGACTGTTAATAGTTGTTTTATCTGTTGCATAGATTTATCCAGCCTCAACTTTGAGCTCCTTGATTTTTGCACTTTATTTATTATTCACCAAGTAAAAATAAATTTCAACAATAATGCATAATTTATTTTAATCCAATTTTTATTCCCACTCAATCGTTGCCGGTGGTTTGCCGGAAATATCATATACCACGCGGGAGATGCCGTGGACTTCGTTAATAATACGGTTGGATACTTTACCTAATAATTCATAAGGCAAATGCGCCCAGTGGGCTGTCATAAAATCGGATGTTTCAATAGCACGCAAGGCAATGACATAGGCATATTGCCGCGCATCACCAATAACGCCGACCGATTTCACGGGTAAAAACACGGCAAACGCTTGTTTTACTTTTTCATAATAACCGTGCGCACGCAGTTCTTCTAAAAAGATGGCATCGGCTTTGCGTAATAATACTAGATATTCCTCTTTAATTTCACCCAGTACACGAACCGCTAAGCCCGGACCTGGAAAAGGATGCTGATAAACTAAATCGGAAGGTAACCCTAATTGTAAACCTAACTGGCGTACTTCATCTTTAAATAATTCCCGTAACGGTTCTAATAATTTCAACTGCATTTTTTCCGGCAGGCCACCCACGTTATGGTGCGATTTAATCGAATGCGCTTTGCCCGATTCGGTGGCCGCTGATTCAATCACATCGGAATAAATAGTGCCTTGTGCCAGCCATTTGGCATTGGGGTATTTTGCCGCTTCTTCTTCAAATACTTCGATAAATAATCGCCCGATAATTTTACGTTTCTGTTCGGGGTCTGTGACGCCGACTAACGCCGATAAAAAGCGTTCTCTGGCATCAACTTTAACAACGGAAATCTTCATGTAACCGGCCAGCACACCTTCAACGCTTTCCACATCATGCAAACGTAATAAGCCATGATCGACAAATACACAAATGAGTTGTTTATCAATCGCTTTGTGTAATAAAGCCGCCACTACGGTTGAATCCACACCGCCTGACAAGCCTAAGATGACTTGTTCCTGACCTACTTTTTCGTGCATTTCTTTAATGCTGTCGGCCAGTATGTGCGTGGGGGTCCACTCTACGGGACAATCACAAATTTCTCGGACAAAACGCTGAAAAATACGTTCGCCCTGTTTGGTATGCGTGACTTCTGGATGGAATAAAACCGCATAAAAACGCCGTTTTTCATCGGACATACCTGCAATCGGGGTACTCGGCGTACTGGACATGACTTCGAAGCCCGACGGTAATTTACACACGCGATCACCATGGCTCATCCAGAC
>JBEPVU010000156.1:0-5324 GCA_041690855.1 Gammaproteobacteria bacterium
AAATCTACTTTTTTTTGGTGGGGTGTCTGAGGGGTCTGCCCTTAATCCAGTTTTTTATTAGGCCATTATTGGTGGATTGCGGTCTGCGGCCTAATCCACCCTACAGCAGCTTCAGATTTTTGCCCTTGCCAAAAAAAGCCGTCTCACAGGATAATTAAACTAATCAATTACTTAACTAAGGAGATGAGCATGAAAAACACTTTTAAACAATTAATGTTGATAACAGCCACCTGTTTAACATTAGGCATGGCAGGTTTTGCATTTGCGCAGGACGATACTAATAATCCTGTCGGGCAAGAGTCGACCGGCCAATATGTTGATAACAGCGCACTCACCCTGAAAGTAAAAGCTAAGCTTATGGCGGATGATCAAATCAAAAGCCTGCCCATTACGGTGAATAGTTATAAAGGTATTGTGCAATTATCAGGTTTTGTTGATGACAATCAACAGATAAAAGAAGCTATTAAAGTCGCAAAATCAGTTGAAGGCGTGCAACAGGTTAAAAGTTGTTTGCTTATTAAACATTAAGCTAATATTCTAAACTCGGCTGCCTGCAGCCTGTCCAACTGGAAAATCCCGCGACTTGCCGCGGGATTTTCGTTTTGCCTCTAATAATCCTGGTAAGTTTCTTAATTTGATTGTGGCGAGTTTTAATACTGTAAAAAGCCAAATGGCTATTTACAGTATTAAAAATTGGACATATAATAATACTGCAAAAAGCCAAATGGCTATTTACAGTATTATCTCGTAGCGCTAAAAAACGTTGATTCCAATCATTTCATTTTCTGCGGGTTTTGAAAAATGCAAATAGGTTGTATGTGATGGGCAAAACACTTCCTTTTGTTGGTAGAGAAGCCGAATTGGCAGCCCTCAGGCGTTTTTTACGCAAAAAAACCGCTTCGTTGATTGTAGTCAAAGGCCGTAGGCGCATTGGCAAAAGCAGGTTAATAGAAGAATTTGCCAAAAACTATCGATTTTATTCATTTGCCGGACTAGCGCCTACTGAAAAGACCACCGCACAGTCGCAGCGTGATGAATTTGCAAGGCAGTTAAGTGAACAAACAGGATTGCCGGAAATAAGCGCAGATGATTGGAATAAATTATTTTCTTTATTATGGGAAAGAGTTAGGCAAGGACGAGTAATATTGTTATTGGATGAAATTTCCTGGATGGGTTCAAAAGATCCTGATTTTCTAGGCAAAGTTAAAAATGCCTGGGATCAGAAATTTAAGAAAAATCCTGAGCTGATTATAATAATTTGTGGTTCTGCTTCTTCCTGGATTGAGGAAAATATCTTAAGCAGCACAGGATTTTTAGGCAGGGTTTCTTATACGCTGACTTTAGAAGAATTACCTTTAAAAGACTGTAGTTATTTCTGGCCGCAAATCGCACAAAATATATCCGCTTTTGAAAAATTCAAATTGCTATCAGTTACTGGAGGCGTACCCCGATATTTAGAAGAAATTGATCCTAATTTGAATGCGGAAGATAATATTCGCGAACTTTGTTTTAGAAAAGGCGGGATATTAGTAGACGAATTTGAACATATATTTTCCAATATTTTCAAGCATCGGTCATCACTTTACAGAGAAATTGTTAAATCATTAGTTTATGGCGCTAAAGAAGCAAAACAAATAAGTAAAGAGCTTCAGATTGAACTGACAGGATTGCTCAGTGAATATCTTGAAGAATTATCATTGGCAGGCTTTATCAAGCGAGATTATACCTGGCACATAAAAACCGGACATGATGCTAAACTAAGCAAATATCGCTTAAGCGATAATTATTTACGTTTTTATCTGCGATATATTGCTAAATATCGGACTAAAATTGATAGAGGAAATTTTGAGGTTAAAACAGTTACATCATTGCCTGAATGGCATTCTATCATGGGCTTGCAGTTTGAAAATCTGGTGTTAAATAATCGTGTTCTTATTCGGCAAGCGTTAGGTATTTATCCAGAAAATATTATCAGTGATAATCCATTTTTTCAAAATCCAACGCTTAAACAACCAGGCTGTCAAATCGATTATATGATACAAACAAAATTCGATACGCTTTATATCTGTGAAATTAAATTTTCAAGACATCCTATTGGTTGCGAAGTAATTAAAGAAGTACAGCAAAAAATTGATCGACTGAAACGTCCCAAAGGATTTTCATGTCGACCGATCTTGATTCATGTTAATGATGTCAGCGAAGAAGTAAGAGAGCGTGATTATTTTACTGCTATTGTTGATATGGCTGAATTTTTTGATGGCAATTCATCAGCGCAAAAATTCACGGCTTAAATATTTAAACATTTCCGTGCCAGCCTGGTGCGCCCATTCAAATAAAACCATTTCTTTGCCCTGCTCTTTTAAACCAAAGGCAGTTTGCAAAACGCACACATGGGTTTCAATGCCAATCAATATCATTTGATTACATTTTAAATCCTGAGTTGAGCCTGTCTTCTATGCGAAGTATAATGCTGGCAAAACGTTTCCCTTAAATATTTAGCGCCTACTATTGCTGCGATTATATAGCAAACCGGCAACACGGCCAGTGCGATATGATAATCACTGGCGCTATAAACAGGCGCGCCGGCATGGGTAACCCCATTCCAATGCGCATGTAAAATAATTCCCACCAACGGTTGAAAAATAGCGCCGCCTGCTACTACGGCCATATTATTCAAGCCAATCGCCGTACCCGTTACATCGGTATCGTTATTGTCTTTTACCACAGCAAAAGTGAGTGATTGTCCTGTAGCGGCCAGGCCGAAAAAGAACATGAGTATATACAAAATACTCATCGGTAAATTAGGAATGTAGAGAATGGCTAATAAAGAACAAACACCAATAATGGATGCCGTGATTAACGGTAGGCAACGCCGACCTAACCGTTCAGACCACCAACCGATTAAAGGACTGCCGATACCAATGCCCAGCCAGATCAAGGCGCATAATTTTGCGGCAGTTTCTGTACTGAAGCCATAAGCAGCCATTAAAAAAGGTACACCCCATAAAGCTGCAAAAGCAGCGATAGGCGCCCACACGGCAAAGGAATAAAGCGCAATTAACCAGGTTTGCCGATTACGGCCTACTTTACGCAAGCGCGTCCATTCGGTTGGTTTGCTGGCGGGCGTAGCAGACGTCGCATTTTTTGCAGGCGTGGCAGCGGCAGGATAATCCCGCACCACCAGCCAAACTAAAATAGCAAGGAAAACCCCAATTACGGAAAGCCACATAATGTTGTGGCGCCAGCCCCACTTCGCAACAGTCGTTGCTAAGGGTACCTGGCCGCAGATAGCGCCCACGGAACTCATTAACTGCACAATGCCGGCCAGTAAAGCGAAGTAATGCGCAGGAAACCAGCGGGACACTAATAGCAAAGCGCCGATAAAAGAAAAAGCGGAGCCAATGCCCATAAAAAAGCGGCCGGCGGATGCCAGGGCTACACTATTCGTTAACCCAAAAAAGAACGCGCCGCTGGCGCAGATTAAAATCGCGACAGTAATTAAAATACGTGGCCCGAAGCGATCATAAAGCAACCCGGCGGGCAACTGCATAGGCGTATAAGCATAGTAATAAAAAGCAGCCATAGCGCCCAGAGAGGCGGCATTTAAATTAAGATCGCGCATTAATTCGGAAGTCATTACCGAAGGTGATACCTGCAGAACGAATTCATAGAGATAAAACATGGCGCCTAGCAGGCAGACGATGGTAGCGATTAATAAAGAATGCTTTTTAGTAGGAGAAACCTGTTCTTTTTCATTGTTATATTCCATAACCATACCATTATGCATAAAAACCCCTTTAGTATGAATCGACCCCCCCTATTCTTCACAAGTTTAAGCTCAGGTCAAGAGCGATAGTACTTTAGGGTTAGTCATGGGTAGTATAATATGGGTAAAAATAGGTCAAATGTCTGAGAGATTGTATGCTTGATTTTAACATAATAAAAACCGCCGCCGGCGATGCTATCGAAACTTCTATTATGGGTAAGTTATTACTCAGTACGGCGGCTTTGAATAAGGGAACGGCGTTTACGGAAACGGAGCGCAGTGAATTTGGCCTGTTAGGCAAGCTGCCTGCACACGTGGAAACACTGGAAGAACAGGTGCAGCGTACTTACTGGCAGTTGCAATCCTATGCGACAATGCTGCAGAAAAATATTTACCTGAATAATTTACACGATAAAAACCAGGTATTATTTTATAAATTACTCAGTGAACATCTGGTTGAAATACTGCCCTGTATTTATACGCCTATTGTAGGAACGGCCGTTAAAGCCTATAGCCGCCAGTTTCGCCAGGCGCGTGGGTTGAATATTGCCTATCCTTATCAAAATAGAATTGCCGAAATTTTAGATAATCGCTCGTATCCAGAGATTGATTTAATTGTTGTTACGGATGGTGAAGGCGTATTAGGGATTGGCGATCAAGGCATTGGCGGTATGGATATCCCCATTGCAAAATTAATGGTTTACACCTTATGCGCTGGCATTAGCCCCTTGCGTACGTTGCCGATTTTATTAGATGTGGGTACAGACAACCCGGAATTATTAACCGATCCGCTTTATTTAGGTTTGCGTCATACCCGTATCCGCGGCGCTGAATACGATGCTTTTATTGAGCAGTTTGTCGCAGCCGTACAAACTAAATTTCCGTACGCGTTTTTACATTGGGAAGATTTTGGCCGCAGTACGGCGCGGCCTATTTTCGATCGCTATCGAAACCGTTTATGTACTTTTAATGATGATATACAAGGAACAGGCGTTGTTACACTGGCGGCTGTTTTAGCGGCAGTGAAAGCGGCAGGCTCAACCATTGAACAGCAACGTATTATTATATTTGGCGCGGGTACGGCCGGTATGGGCATTACTGATCAAATCTGTGCTGCGATGGTGCGGGCTGGCTTAAGTGAACAGGCCGCACGTGCGTGTTTCTGGTTAGTCGATAAACCAGGGTTATTACTGGAAAACATGCCTGATCTTACCTCTGCCCAGCAACCGTATGCGCGTCAAGTAAAAGAAGTAGCCCATTGGCAGATTGCCGCGCTGGCAGACATTGATTTATATGAAGTGGTGCGGCATGTAAAGCCGACTATTTTAATCGGCTGTTCCGCGCGTGCTGGCGCTTTTAATCAAACGATTATTCAGGAAATGGCCAAACATCAACAACAACCTATTATTTTTCCATTGTCCAATCCTACGGAACAGGCAGAAGCCACGCCAGCCGATATTTTAAATTGGACGAATGGCCAGGCTTTTGTTGCTACGGGTAGTCCCTTTGAAGATGTGACTTTTAAAGGCCACACCATCAAGGTGGGCCAGTGTAATAA
>JBEPVU010000157.1:0-5312 GCA_041690855.1 Gammaproteobacteria bacterium
AATTAAAAAACCGCACGGTATTATTCTGGTGACCGGCCCAACCGGTTCCGGTAAAACCACTTCACTTTACGCGGCGCTCGTACAATTAAACGATAAAAGCCGCAATATTCTTACCGTTGAAGATCCCATTGAATATGAATTACCTGGCGTAGGTCAGACACAAGTCAATCCTAAAATTAATATGACCTTCGCACGCGGTTTACGCGCTATTCTGCGCCAGGATCCCGATGTTGTCATGATTGGTGAAATCCGCGATCTTGAAACTGCTGAAATTGCCGTGCAAGCCAGCTTGACGGGCCATTTAGTATTATCAACCTTACACACCAATAGCGCGATTGGCGCGATTACACGCTTGCGCGATATGGGCGTAAAAACATTTTTATTAGCGTCTACCGTTATTGGCGTGGCGGCGCAGCGCTTAGCGCGTTTATTATGCCAGCATTGCAAACAAGCGTATTCCGCTTCCCCCAGCGAATGCGAGTTATTAAGCATTAATATTAAGCAGCCTATTACACTGTATCGCGCCGCTGGTTGCACGCATTGCAGCAATACGGGTTATCGTGGCCGTCGTGGTATTTATGAATTAATTCTATTAGATGATCATTTACGTCAATTAATTCACGATAATGCCGCTGAAGCCCAAATGGAAAAAGCGGTGCGTCCACTGTATCCCAGTTTAAGACAGGAAGCCTGGCAATTAGTCAGCGCAGGCGCTACTTCGATGGAAGAAATTATTCGCATTACGAGTGAAATATAAATATGGCTGTATTCCACTACGTAGCCTTAGACACTAACAATAAACAACGCAAAGGCGTGATCGAAGGCGATAATAGCAAAGCCGCGCGACAGAAATTACGCGAACAAGGTTTAATGCCGCTGGAATTAACCAGCGCTCGCGAACAGACGGAACGCCGGCAAAATGCCTGGTTATTCGGCAAGCGCAAACCTGCGCTTAAAATTGCTGATTTAGCGCTGGCGACGCGTCAGATGGCAACCTTGATTGCAGCCGGTTTACCCGTGGAAGAAGTGTTAACTGCCGTGGCGGAACAAACCGAAAAACCGGCTATTAAAGGCATTTTAATGGGGGTACGTGCGCGTGTGCTGGAAGGCCACACACTCGCCCATGGCCTACGCGAATTTCCACGCGCCTTTCCGCCGCTTTATTGCGCGACTATCGCCGCAGGCGAGCAATCCGGCCATTTAGATCACATTTTATTGCAACTGGCCGACTACATTGAAAAACAACAACACATCCAGCAGAAAATCCGTCAGGCGCTGATTTATCCTTCATTGATGATTTTTATTTCTCTGGGAATTGTAACTTTCTTATTAATTTACGTAGTGCCACAAATTGTCGGCGTTTTTGATCAAACCAACGCGCAGCTGCCTGTTATTACGCAAATACTATTAGCCATTAGTAGTAGTGTGCAAAATTATGGCATTTATGCGGTTATTATTATTACGTTATTAATTTATGGCATACGCAGATTTTTTAAAAACAATCCACCGGCGCTTTATCGTTTACACCAGTTATTTTTAAAAATCCCTGTGATTGGAAAAAATCTGAAAACGATTAATTCCGCGCGTTTTTTACGGACGTTGGGTATTTTATTCGCCGCCACCGTGCCTGTGCTGGAAGCGATGCGTACAGCCAATCAATTAATTAATTTACTGCCCATGCGTGAGGCAGTTAATCAAGCCATTCACCGCGTGCAGGAAGGCGGCAGTATTCATAAAGCTTTGCAGCAGACACATTATTTCGCGCCGATGAGCATTCATTTAATTGCGACCGGCGAAAGCAGCGGCCAGTTAGAAACTATGTTAACGAAAGTGGCCGATAACCAGGACGCTGAAGTTATGCGGCTGATTGAATACAGTCTAACGTTATTCGAACCCTTGTTAATTATCATTATGGGGAATATTGTATTATTTATTGTCTTAGCGATTCTGCTGCCGATTTTTCAATTAGACGTTGCCGTCGGGCAAAGTTAGAGGAGATTTTTGATGTATAGAAATAATTTGAATCGTGGTTTCACGTTAATTGAAGTGATGGTCGTTGTTGTTATTCTTGCTTTGCTTGCCGCCATTATCGTGCCAAAAATTATGAGCCGGCCTGAGCAGGCGCGTTTAGTAAAAGCTAAGCAGGATATTTTATCCATTGAAAATGCCATGGATCTTTATAAACTCGATAACGGTGCTTATCCCACCACTGAACAAGGCATTGCAGGTTTAGTGACTAAACCCAGCCAACCCCCTATCCCTACTGATTGGAGCGGCTATTTAAAGCAAATGCCTGTGGATCCCTGGGGACATCCTTATCAATATACCAACCCTGGCAAGCATGGCGAAATTGATATTTTTTCATTCGGCCCCAAGAACCCAACCAGCAATCCTGATAGCGGCAATATTATTGGCAATTGGACTATTAAATAAAAATAAGCGTCGTTAAGCTTTCCTTAAGAATCTCTTAATAAAACCTTAAGTTTGCTGGACTATACTAGGTATATCAGTACAACAAAAAAGAGAGATTTATCATGCCATCTGAAAAAACACCGACAAGCCTGAATGATTTAACAAAAAATATTAGGGACTTGGTAGATAATCGAATGTCTGCTTTCTCTCAAGGAATCTTGCAAGGTGATGGCAGCCTCTCTGAATTAATTAAAACTGCAAATAATCCTCGGAATTTCCCTCATTTATCTAATAAAGACAGCGCTTTAATTAATGAAATTGATGATCCTGCCATTATTGGCCATCAAGCCGCTCTAAAAGTAAAAATGCAAAAATTAGTTATTCAGAATAAAAAGAGATTTAAAAGAGAATTTAAAATTTTACTGAATGTGGACGCTTTTTGGCAGTACTTAGAAGATAAAGCCTTATTAGAACTGCACTACCGCTCAGTTAAAAATGAAATTATTTCATTAAATAAACAAGTAAATGCTCTAATTACTAGCAGCAGCGAATTACAATCACATGAACATAAACGTGAAAAAGAATTACATATAAAAAAAATTGCAGCTATACAAAATAAAATAAATGAATATAACACTGATTTAAAAACATTAAAAAAAGAATTTGTAACCACAGAAGATAAATTTTTAACTGAATTAAGAAAACCCAAGGAAAAAAGAGCTTCATTAAATGAAATAAAATTCTCGCTAAGCGATAACACTAAAAAGCTATTAGGTGAAAATGATTTAACAAATAAATCAATCATTTCCGATACCAAAAATAAAATTTCATCGCTAAGAAAAAATTGGGAGAAACAAAATAAATATGCCGATTATACTGCAAAAGAACTCTTAGTATTAAAGCACGATTATCTTGACAACGTGCAAAACTGGCTAAATGATGCTAGCAATGCAATACGCCAGGCAACTGAACCTAAGGGATTTTTTGAAAAATTAAATTATTATTCTAAAAAAATAGTTGACTTTGTTATTCCGGCAGATCGCATTACAAAACAAGACTACAAAAAAAAGAAAGATGCCCTTGAAAAATATCAAGAAGCGCATGACTATGAAGAATTACAAGTCATAGAAAATATGCTAGCTAAACTAGAAACCGCCGAAGATATGAGAAATCTACAATTTGATGATCACCTGTGGTGGTTAAATAAAAAACTCGGCAAGCTCAATTGCAATTATTTTCATGTAAATTCACTCAATTATAACGACCCCACTATTATCAGGAATAATGGCCAGGAAGAAATTTTAGAAGATGACAGATTAAGTTATCAGGGGAAAAAATTAACCTTTGATCCTAGCACAGAGTTAACGGCTGAAATTGCTTTAAAATTTTATACTTCAATAACACAATTTATAGAACAAAACTCTATTAAAAAGTCTAATCGTGAAAATAATTCATCAGATGCTCTTTTAAATAAAAAACTTCATAGTAAAGCAACGCCGGCGCTTGAAATAAAAGACCGCTTCAGCAAACTCAAGATGTTTCAACGACACGATGACTGGAAAAAAATTAAAATTGATAATGATATAACAAAAAGTCTAGATAATAATCCTGCTATATGGTTAGCGATTAATAGCTTAGATGGAAAAATTACTCCTAATTTTGCCGAATCTTTTCAAGTGCTAGGTACAGATGCCAACCTCTTTGATACTATCGATCAAGAAGGCAATCTTTTCTGGTTAAAAAATAAATAAGATTTAATATGGAATGCACAAGATGAATTCCTGAAAATTAAAAAACTACATGAAAAAAATATTATAAAAAATTCAAATGCTAAAAAAGCGATATCATTTGTTGAAAAAAAATTAAAAGGAATTCAGCTAGCGTTAGATAACAATCAGGCTAGCTTCGCAAAAATGGTTGAAAAAATAGCTGATCAGGAAATTAATGAATCACTTAATCTGCAAGGTATTTATTGGGATGAAGAAAAATATGAAAAATTGCTGAAAAAATTGGAAGTGAAAATAAAAAATGCAAATTTATTTTTACAAAAAACAAGCGAAATAACTGGAGAAAATTTTAGCAAAATTAGCGTATTTCCTAATTTTATTGAACATATTAAAGATAATTATATTGATCAAGAAGATATAGCTGATAAATTAACAAGATTCTTAAGTATTTTTGGCAACCCTGAACAGCAATCAGCATTGCAGGCATTACTTAATATTTCACAAGGTATAGTACCTCCTATCCCATCAAGTAAAAATAACTATCAAGATATAGAACAACAGCTAGAAAGCTTATTTGAACATATAGCGCCTGATCAGAAAAATATTGCTACAAATAATTTATTAAAAGATATGGTCGAAAAATATTTTTATCCCAAGATTATGGCGGCTGTTTTACAAAATGCACATTACAAATCATGGCCAAGCGATAACACCATAAGCACCCTGACAAATCAAATTATTTTCTTGAATTCCTATTCGCCAGATAAATTAAAAATATCTAAAGAAAATTTATCGGCAAAAATTAACGCCGATGACTACGAAGCTATAGATAGTCGTTATAACTTAGCTTATGCTTTAATAGCTAACGAAAAAGATGCCGAAAATTATTGCATTAAGCGGTTTGAATATATTTTAAAACATCGAAAAGAACAATCAGGCGTCTTACAAGACAGTGATCGCTGGTTATTTACACACTTTAGAAACTCTGATGCCGTTAGCAAGGCAATGGTAGTAATTTTAAATTCAAGCATTAATAATGACGCTGACCATAAGCTTTATTCAGAGAATGAAAAAGATGAAGAATTGGTTAAATTAGCATTTTTATTTGGCAATCCTGGCGTAATATCTGCTTTACATGAAAAAATATTAACAAATATCTATAATATTCAAAAC
>JBEPVU010000158.1:0-5285 GCA_041690855.1 Gammaproteobacteria bacterium
ACCATTACCATCCTTCCGCAAAGAATAAATCTGATAGAACAGATATACCATCACCCAATAACATGACGCCTCAAATTTAATTCCCTGTATCAGCAGATGTCATTGCTTATAGGCCTGTAAAATATTTTTTCCAATTAGCCTCAATGTCGCCCACGGCAAAAAAATTCGGATTCAGCAGTGACTCTTTTGTATTATAACAAAGTCTTGCCCCAGTATTGTTCACAACCGCGCCGCCTGCTTGTTCTAACACACATTGCGCCGCGGCGGTGTCCCATTCAGAGGTGGGGCCTAGCCGTGGATAAATATCGGCCGTGCCTTCGGCCACTAAACAAAATTTTAACGCGCTGCCGCAAACAATGATTTCGGGCTGCTGAAATTGTTTTATAAAATCCTGCAACTTCTCATGGCCATGATGACGGCTTACTGCAATCGTGACGTGCGGCGGATTTTTGCGCGTTTTTAAGCGCTGTGGCGCAGCAGTTTTTACTTGCTTAAAAGCGCCGTCTGCCACACTGGCGTAATAGCAAGTCGCTAATGCAGGCGCATACACAACGCCTAACACTGGATAATAATTTTTAATTAACGCAATATTAACGCTGAATTCATGATTTTTTTCTAAAAAATCTTTTGTGCCGTCTAAAGGATCAATCAACCAGTAAGGTTCCCATTGTGCACGTTCGCTAAAAGGAACAACCTCGCCTTCTTCCGATAAGACCGGCCAGTCAGGCGTGAGTTTCTGCAATCCCTCGGTAATCAATTGATGCGCGGCCAGATCAGCCTGGGTCAAAGGCGATTTATCAGGCTTTGTATGAATAGCGTTTATCGTTTCAGCCTGATAATATGCATTAATAACTACGCCCGCCTCTTTAGCCAGCGCAATGACAGGTTTTAATAAAGGTTCCAGCATGTTATTTTCAGCCTCTTATTTTTAAAGCAAATCTTAACACAATAATCGATCGGTATGTTAAACACCCCTCCTCTATCACTTTATATCCACTTTCCGTGGTGTGTACGCAAATGTCCGTATTGCGATTTTAATTCGCACACGTTAAAAAATGATTTGCCAGAAAAATTATATATTGAAAAATTATTACTCGATCTTGAACAGGATTTAACGCAAATAAATCCTGGCGTCATTCACACTATTTTTCTTGGCGGCGGCACGCCGAGTTTATTTTCGGCTGAGGCGCTAGCGCATCTTTTTGCAGAACTGAAAAAACACTTACACTTTGTTCCCACGATTGAAATTACCTTAGAAGCTAATCCTGGCACGGTTGAATATCAACGTTTCGCCGATTATCGCGCCAGCGGTATTAATCGCCTCTCCATTGGCATTCAAAGTTTTCAAGCGGAAAAATTAAAAATCTTAGGCCGCATTCATAATCAGCAGGAAGCTATCAAAGCAGCAGAAACCGCGCATCAAGCAGGTTTTACAAATTTTAATTTAGATTTAATGCATGGACTGCCAGAGCAAACGCTGGCAGAAGCGATGAATGATTTAAATACCGCTATACAATTAGCGCCTACGCATATTTCCTGGTATCAGCTTACGTTAGAACCGAATACCTTATTCCATAGATTTCCGCCGGCGGCGTTACCGGCAGAAGATTTAATCAATGATATGCAGGATCAAGGTAAAGCGTTACTGGCGAAAGCTGGGTTCCAGCAATATGAAATATCGGCTTATAGCCAAACTCACCGCGAATGCCGGCATAATATTAATTACTGGCAATTTGGCGATTATCTAGGCATCGGCGCAGGCGCACATAGTAAAATCACTGATATTGACCGGCAGACGATTACTCGTCATTGGAAAATCAAAAATCCTAAAGATTATTTAGCGGCTGATAAAACGTTTATCGGCGAAACTAAAATAATTTCATCGGCAGAGCTACCGTTTGAATTTATGCTCAATGCGTTACGTTTGTATCAACCTATTCCTATTTCATTATTTGAACAACGTACAGGATTGGCCTTAAATATCATTGAAAAAAATTTACAACACGCAAAGCAGAAAGCTTTATTAGACTGGAATAAGGATTATATTTTCCCCACAGAACTAGGATGGCGGTTTTATAATAATCTGTTGGAAATATTTATAAATTGACTACAATCTGTAATGATTTTACAGCTATTCCCGCTGAAGCAGGGGGAATGGCTTTCTGAATGAGATACGGAGCAAAAACCAGCGACTTTTGCTTGCCATCAGGGTTTGCATTTTTCATAATTTATAGTTTTAATGCTATTTTAGATTCATCTCTATTTATGAGTTTATCAATAGATTTCATTGTTTCAGTCTTAGATTTGAAGAAATCAAATTTGTTACGCTTTTCCTTAAGAACAAGGTTGTTTGTTAATTTCCAACCAACAATATAGTCACTAAAATTATCATACTCGTACTCATTGCCATACACCGCATTCTGAATATTTTCATAGGTTTTATTATACAAATTTTGCAAGCCATTCTTTAATTCTTCTAATGCATCAATTTTAGCTTGCTTATCTTTAAAAAACAATTTATACAAGAAGTTCGTACGTTTTTTCTGTTCTTTTTTAATAAGCTGCAAAATTTCTTCTAAATTTTTCTTATTGAGCTCTTTATTAAATTCTAATTTTTTTTGAGCTCCCTCATAGGCTTTAATAGTTTCTTCATTAGCTTTTTCTGCATTATCCCTGTTTTCTATAAATTTATTTACCGTTTCATCTATCAAGTTATTCTCTTTTTTTAATTCTTTATGGCATTCTTTTAATGCTTCATATTGCGTGTTAGATGCCTGGCGAGCGTTTTCTAAATTTGAAATAGCGGTAGGAAAATCTTCTTTATTGTATTGTTTAATAGATTGTACTACATTCAATTTAATATAAAAATGCTTGGCTATTTTATCCATTTCTTCTCTTTGCGCATCAATTTTATTAAGATAATTTTTAGTATTATTCTTTACTTCAGTTTGCAATTCTGTTGTTAATTTTCTCTCAGCAGCAACAAAAGCATCATTAAATGCATCAAATGATTTGAACAAATTTTTCCTCAATTGTTTATGAGTGTTGCGTTCATTGGTAGCTAGAGCATTAGCGAATTCTAGGTGCGCTTTTTCACAATTCTGATAACTGTTGTCAAGCGCCGTAATTACGGCCTTAAAGAAATTTTCGCTACATAAAATAGGATCAGCATTTCTAGCAACAGCGTGTAATTTATCTTCCTTAATTTTTTTTATTAGTTCATCTTTAGCGTTTAGCAGAGAACGTAATTTGCCCTCTATTGCTAATTTTAAAAGGTTTATTTTTTCCTGCCTAGAAGTACTATCGCTAGTCACTATCTTTGCTTTCTCGATATTTATGACTACTGATTGTATTTCATCGAACCCCCAAAGGGTATTGCTATCTTCTAATTCCTCTAATTTTTTTGCAAATTCTGGATGAATATAAAATTTTCTCTGTTTTACCTTGTTTGTGGCATGCTTATTAAGAAATGTATTACATTTTTCAAAAAAAACATGTCCTATTTTAAATATTTCGTTTTCTTTTTTACTTTCAAAAGTATGAATCTTTTTCTTCATTTCTAGCGTATCTTTTTCAACTTTTTTTGAAATTTCTCTTTTGAACTCCTGAAACATACGTGAAAGTTTAGCTTCGTAAACCGTCTTTTTACTCTCCAAAGCATTAGCATTGAGAGATTGATTGCCATTTATAACCGAGGAACAATCACTTATAAATACTTTAACTTCTGTTTGGAAAGCACGACATGCAGTAGCGAATTCTGAGGACGGATTAGATTTTATTAGATCTGAGTGAAGTCTATAAAGAAATCTTACATTAAAATAGTTCCGCATTGCCTGCTGCTGGAATAAATAGCTTGCTACCGATACTGTTAGTTCTTTCTTTTGATTAAGCTGACTTGCTGTTGCTTTGATTACTTCTGATAAGTTAATCATAATATCAAAAAAATCTTGGCTATCTTGAATTGATTTCCCATTAAGTGTATCTGTAAAATTCTTGCTAAATTCAGCTTGAATAATCAATAATTTCTGGAAATCCTCTAAACTAAAATCAAGCACTTCTTCATGAGATGTTAGACTCCTTATATTTTTACAAAAATTCTCAGACTCTTGATCAGACAAGAATTTTTCGTTGAATGTTTCCTGCTGCTTGGGCAATGATTTTTTTCTTAGTAATTCTTTTACATCATTTAATTCAGGCATAACTCACTCCTTAATATATAATCTAAATCACTTAATTCTATTATACTTCACTTTTCTTAAGGTTTCCTTAAGTACGATGATTAATCGAATCGCCCTGCAATAATTGAATTTATTCTTCCATTAAAAATAACTTTCTATATAAATGCATTTTCTGCTTTTTTGTCAGCGCTTTAACCTTTCACAAACACCAAATCAAAAACCTCATGCCCCAAGCGCTGACCGCGTAATTCAAATTTAGTCAGCGGACGTTCCAGGGGGCGTGGGGCGTATTGCTGGGGCGCAATCACATTCGTAAAATCTGCCGCTGTGCTTAATACTTTCATCATATGTACAGCATAATCCCGCCAGTCAGTCGCCAGATGAAAACGGCCGCCGGTTATTAATTTCTGGCCGATTAACGCTACAAAAGCCGGTTGCACTAATCGTCTTTTATGATGGCGGCGCTTCGGCCAAGGATCGGGGAAAAATAATTGCACTGTGGTTAAGCTATTATCAGGAATACATTTTTGCAGCACTTCAATCGCATCGGTATTAAATAACCGAATAGGGGTTAATTGCTCCGCTTCGATAGCCGCCAATACATTAGCAATACCCGGTTTATGCACTTCTATGCCAAGATAATTTTTTTCGGGCGCTTGCTTTGCCTGGGTAACCAGTGAATGTCCCATGCCAAAACCAATTTCCAGTACAACCGGCGCTGTACGGTTAAATACCGCATTGAAATCCAGTCGTCCACTGTCTATTGCTAAGCCATAGTGCTTCCATAAATGATTTAGCGCGTATTGCTGCGTTTCCGAAAGCCGCCCCTGCCGGCGGACAAAACTGCGGATCTGGCGTTGCGGCCTATTTTTATTTTCAGTCACTAATCACGTCCACCGTTCTGGTAACATCCGTTTCAATACATTGTCCTTATCAATTATATGATGCTTAAGCGCTGCAAGAATATGCAAGCTTACCAAGCTAATTAAAACCCACGCTAATACCAGATGTATATTGGCCGCCACACCGGCCAGCGCTTTGTTCGCTGTTATGCCAGGCATAGGAAAGGTTTGTCCCTTTAAATGCGGCGGCTTGCCAGCGGCAGTT
>JBEPVU010000159.1:0-5237 GCA_041690855.1 Gammaproteobacteria bacterium
TGGGCTCGGAGATGTGTATAATAGACAGTCATTACACCGCCCATAGTTTCAATACCTAATGATAAAGGCGTTACGTCCAGCAATAGAATATCTTTAACTTCACCGCCTAATACGCCCCCTTGAATCGCTGCACCCACGGCAACGGCTTCATCGGGATTCACGTCACGGCGTGGTTCTTTGCCAAAGAAATCTTTAACCACGTCCTGCACTTTTGGCATACGGGTCTGACCACCGACCAGAATCACTTCGCTAATCTTGCTCATATCCATACCAGCATCTTTTAAAGCGATTTTGCAAGGCTCTATGGTACGCGCCACCAGGTCTTCCACTAACGCTTCTAACTTAGCGCGCGTTAATTTCATATTCAAATGCTTAGGCCCGCTGGCGTCTGCGGTGATGTACGGCAGATTAATTTCTGTCTGCTGCGCGGAAGATAATTCAATTTTAGCTTTTTCGGCGGCTTCTTTTAAGCGTTGCAGCGCTAAGGGATCGTTATGCAAATCAACGCCCTGTTCTTTTTTAAATTCCTCCGCTAAATAATCAATGACGCGTAAATCAAAATCTTCACCGCCTAAGAAAGTATCGCCGTTAGTCGCTAATACTTCGAACTGATGTTCGCCATCTACTTCAGCAATTTCGATAATAGAAATATCAAAAGTACCACCGCCTAAGTCGTAAACCGCAATAACGGCATCACCGCGTTTTTTATCCATACCATACGCCAACGCCGCAGCGGTAGGCTCGTTAATAATACGTTTTACTTCCAGGCCTGCGATACGACCGGCGTCTTTCGTTGCCTGGCGCTGTGAATCGTTAAAATAAGCGGGTACTGTAATAACCGCTTCTGTGACACCATGTCCCAGATAATCTTCCGCCGTTTTTTTCATCTTAATTAAAATTTGCGCGGACACTTCCTGCGCCGATAATTTTTTATCGCCCACTTTCACCCAGGCATCGCCATTGTCGGCTGCAATAATGTCATACGGCACCATTTTGATATCGCGCTGTACGACATCATCGGTAAATTTACGGCCAATCAAACGTTTGATGGCATATAGTGTGCGTTTAGGATTAGTAATCGCCTGACGTTTAGCGGCTTTACCCACTAAAATCTGGCCATCTTCCGTATATGCCACAACAGAAGGCGTTGTGCGATCACCTTCCGCGTTTTCAATCACGCGTGGTTTACCCCCTTCCATTACGGCAACGCAGGAATTGGTGGTGCCTAAATCAATACCAATAATTTTGCTTGTAGCGGTTGTTGACGACATAAAAATATTCTCCAGAAAAACGTAACGGTTAATTAATTTATTGTGTCATCCTGAGAAGCGTTAGCAACGAAGGATCTCCGAATGACTGTGCCAATCCATGGAGATCCTTCGTCGCGTTGCTCCTCAGGATGACAATAACATTTTCTACGCGGCGCTTTTTTGTGAGGCTTTCGCCACCACCACCAGCGCAGGCCTTAATAAACGATCATTCAGCATATAGCCTTTTTGCAACACACTTAGCACAGTATTAGGCGCTTGCTCCGCCGTTTCCTGCATAGACATAGCTTCCTGCTGCGCCGGATCAAACGCTTCACCGATAGGATTAATGGGGTTAATGCCAAATTTTTCCAAGGTATTTTGTAACGCCTTCAGCGTTAATTCCACACCTGTACGCAAAGCAGTCACATCGCCATCTACTTTCTGCTCCAGCGCCCGCTCAAGATTATCCACCACAGCCAATAACTCCCGCGCAAAACGCTCAATCGCATACTTATGCGTTTTAGTAATTTCCGCTTCGCTACGCTTACGCACATTTTCCATTTCCGCCTGTGTGCGCACGAGCTGGTTTTCTAAATTATTAATCTTAGCGATCAATTCCTCAGGTGCAGGGTACGTTAGCTTTGCTTCCGTTTTATCTTCTGCCGCAGCTCCCACATCCCGTGCAATTTCATCATCATCAAAATCTTCAAGGTCTCTATCAACAACCTTTTTATCACCGTCTTTCACCATAAGTTATTTCCTCTCAAATCCACCAAACTTTAGTTAACGCTGGCTGATTGTCTTTGGTAAACCGTCTGCCGCATGGATGCGGCAGTCGAGCGTACAGGGATGTATTCACAGCGTGTTTACCAAAGACAATCAGCCAGCGTTAACCGGCATAAACTATGATTCTTTCATCTAATCTGGGGGCAAATATCCCTGATTCAAGGCCGCACTTAATAATTTTGCCGTAATATCCACCACCGGAATCACCTTATCATACGACATCCGCGTTGGCCCAATAACCCCCAGCACTCCCACCGGCTTACCCTCAAACGAATAAGGCGCCGTCACTAAACTACACTCATCCAGCGCAGCGTAACCCGATTCCTCACCAATAAAAATCTGCAACCCCTCAGCGCTCAAACACTGATCCAGCAAATGTAGAATATCCTGTTTTTGCGTAAACGCCTCAAATAACTGCCGTAAACGCTCCACACCCGTTTCACCCGCCAACTCCAGCAAATGATTCTGGCCTGCTATCACATAATCTTTTGCAGCATCCGCCGGCGACGCTAACGCTTTACTGCCAAATTCAACTGCCGTCTGCATTAATTGCCCTAAATGCGTCCTTTCTTCCTGCATCGCTCCTGCTAATTGCCGACGGACCTGCTGAATGTCCTGACCTGCGTAAGTAGTCACCAGAAAATTGGCCGCCTGTTGTAATTCAACAAGATTATAAACTCTATCGGTATAAATAATACGATTTTGCACTTCGTGTTCATTCAACACTAAGATGGCTAAAATGCGATTATCGGACAAAGGCAAAAATTCCACATGCCGCAACAAAATTTTCTCACGCTTAGGCAGCATCACCAGTCCCGCCATACGCGTTACTTCCGACAACCAGTTAGAAGCCGTCGACACTAAATCCTGCACATTCTGGTCGGGTGATAATTGCTGTTGAAATTGCTGAAAGGCTGTATTATCCAGAGGCTGAAGCGTTAATAAACTATCCACAAAAAAGCGATAGCCTTTGACGGTTGGAACCCGGCCAGCAGATGTATGCGGTGAACGCAAATAGCCATGCGCTTCTAAATCGGCCAGCACATTACGAATCGTTGCGGAGCTTAATCCCAGCACGGTTTCTTCCGCCAGTGTTTTAGAACCCACCGGCTGACCATCGCGGATATATTTTTCCACCAGCACTTTTAATAATTGCTGGCCACGTTCGTTAATAGCATTATCAGGCGACATAGTTAAAATAATGGTTGCTTAAGTTTTTGTTAAAATAATACTAGCACTCTTGATGAGAGATTGCTAAATTTGATTATATATACTACTTCCACTTAGAAAATGCGTATTATTCCTTCCCCTTTCAAGGGGGAGGAGATTAAATA
Source organism: Gammaproteobacteria bacterium (assembly GCA_041690855.1). Taxonomy (GTDB): domain Bacteria; phylum Pseudomonadota; class Gammaproteobacteria; order CAIUAS01; family CAIUAS01; genus CAIUAS01. The sequence goes on from JBEPVU010000159.1 coordinate 3,371, forward strand.
CAAAATACTTCATAAAGAACACAGCACAATTTACAGGTATACCGTGACTAAACCATTCAAAACCATAGGACTGATCGGCCGGCAGCGTAAGGAAGATATTTCCGATACGTTGCAAACACTTAAAACATTGCTGCAGGCGCGTCAGTTAAAAATAGTGGTCGAAGAAGAAACCGCCGCTTTTTTTGCGCATGAACATTTTCCCATTTACCCCCGTAATGCCCTAGGCAAACACTGTGATTTAATCATTGTGGTGGGCGGTGACGGCAGCCTGTTAAACGCTGCCCGCGCTGCTATTGACTCGCAAATCCCTATAGTAGGCATTAACCGCGGCCGCTTAGGCTTTTTGACAGATATTAAGCCTGACGAGATTAATACCAAAGTCGCCGAAGTTTTAGATGGCCATTATCGCGAAGAGCAGCGTTTTGTTCTAAATGCGTATATTGAACATGCAAACGCCAGCACCACGCCGGTGATCGCGTTGAATGATGTCGTTTTATTGCCAGGCGATGTCGCCCATATGATTGAATTCTCGATTTTTATTAACGACCAGTTTGTCTGCAGCCATCGGGCAGACGGTATGATTATCGCGACTCCCACCGGCTCAACCGCTTACGCGCTTTCGGGCGGCGGGCCTATTTTGCATCCCAATCTGGCGGCCATTGTATTAGTGCCTATGTTTCCCCACACCCTGAGCGCTCGTCCTATTGTGGTGGAGGCAGATAGCCGTATCCGTATTACTATCGCCGACACCAACGAAACTCCACCTCGCCTCAGTTGCGATGGCCAGGCGCCGCAGGAAGTGCCTTTAGGGGCTACCATTCATATTAGTAGAAAAGCTGAAGCTCTTTGCCTGATTCATCCGCTGGATTATAACTACTTTGAAACATTACGGTTAAAATTGCAGTGGAATACACGGCTTTAAGGGTTCCTTAAGCTTTAGCTGTTAAACTGCTATTCATAATTGTGAATGGTTACTTTAAGAGTAACGGTTCATACATCCATTAATTTTTTGAGGAAATCTATTATGTCAATTCGTGATGAAGCTCGCACCCTTTTAAATCAATTAAAACAAGCAGACTTATTAGGCGAAAAACACTACATTTGCATAGAACTTGCCACTGTTATTAATAATAAAAAATCGTCTGATTGGGCGATTGTCTGGGCTTTTAATAAAGCATCAAATGATTTAAGACATCTTCTTAGTAAAGACCCCAACAATACAGCTATAAAAACAGCTAATGAACAAATATCAAAGTTTTTAGAACCCCATAAATGTATTCTATTGCCTACTCAAGTAAAACAAAATGAACAAGCCTCATTGTTAAGACTGCCTAAAGAAATTTTAGCGCTGATACTGCAATATTTAGATCTTACAGATTTAATCGTTCTTTCAAACGTTTGTCGTACTTTATGCGCTATAACCTATAATTTCGATCTGTTAAATCAGTTAGGCTATACACGCTGCTTACCTGCTGCTGAATACTGGATTGTAGGAAAACAGATTGATATCTCTAAGCTTTACACAGAAAATAAATCTCCAATTATCACAATGCGATCTACTTATTCTCTGGGAGAAAAATCTATTTCTGAGAAAGCGATTAAGGATTCTTTTATGAAAATTATAGCGATTTTTAGCACTCCAGAATTAGCTAAAACTTTTGTAAAAGAAGAGGCAAAATCTGATCCATTGTATGGAGAATACGAGGGAGTTTCAAATGACATTATATATGTCTCTGCTACCGCAAAATTACAGATAGATCAGCGCCCTATTGTGTCATTGCAAATTTCAAAGATATCTCCTTTCTTTTGCAGCAACAAAATTAATAATCTGCAGAATATGGAACTCACAGTTTCGAATCAATATATT
>JBEPVU010000160.1:0-5228 GCA_041690855.1 Gammaproteobacteria bacterium
AGATATATTTCCTGCCAGCAGTGTCCTGAGCAGAAAAAAACATTTTTTTTCGGAAGTCCCTGTCAAGAAACAGAACCTGCTCTAGGTAGTAGTTCAATAAGTAGTCCAAACTGGCGAAAAAGAGGCAGCGATGGAGAATTGCGGCTGAAAGGCGGTGCCGATTTAATTACAAAATTCACCAGCATATTTTCACAAAGCTTATTAGTAGAAGAACAAAATGGTATGAACCCTGTCAAGAAACCTTGCAATCAAAGGATAGTTTGTCAAGTTTAAGAAAAAATCAACCTGCTGTCTGCTGTAGGGTGGATTAGGCCGCAGGCCGTAATCCACCGTTTTAATAGGCCATCATTGGTGGATTACGGCCTGCGGCCTAATCCACCCTACTCAGAGAAATAAAAAAACGCAAAACCTGGAGGGCTGCGCTTTGAGTATATAGATTTATACAAGGGCCGCACAGACGGCCCCTTTTTTTCACAGTTTTTTTCTTAGAGGGCGCTACTGGGTTTAAGCCATTTCCTTCAACCACCGCAAAGCATCTTCTTTATGATCAAACAATTCCAACGTAAATAATTTTTTATCTATTTCCCGTGAAATATTTTGAATAGCTATACGGTTAAAAAAATGGCGGGAATTAATCATGGCGCAGGCTGTGAAACCTGCTTTTATAGCACGGGGAAACCAGTTTTCAATAAACCAGTGCTGGTCGGTCGCGCCGATAATTATCATATACGTCGTATCGGCCAGGATTTTTTTTACTTTATAATGCTTTATTAAACGCAGCAGTTCTTCCGTAAGCTCCCTGAAGGCTGAGCTATTAATATAACCAAAGATTTCCATCACAATACAATCCATTTCAGGATCATATTTTAATAAATGGTCATGCCGAAAGATGTTTTTATCAGTATCCTTTATCTGTAACATAATGCCCTGCTAATTTTAAATTTGTATTTTTACGGGGAATTAGACCGTAATCCCTCTCAACTAAATTAACAAATAAGTAATGAAAGAAGAATGCGTAATTCTACTGAAAAAGATAGGGATTCTACTGATAGCTTTTTAAGCGGCCAGCCAATAATGTTTTACCTGCGCTAAGGTTTGCTGCTGGATTCCCTGACGAATGTCGCGCATAATGCGGTTAATCACGGTAACATTATGTAAACTAATCGCCGATAACGCCAGCATTTCATGCGCTTTTAATAAGTAATGTAAATAGGCGCGGGAATACGTTTTGCAGGTATGACAAGCGCATTCGGGATCAATCGGCGCCCAATCTTCCTGATAACAGCTATTTTTTAGATTAATATGTTCGCGTCCAGCACGGCGAGGCTCCGGTTGCAACGCAGGCCGTAATAAAGCGCCGCCATGGCGTGCAAGGCGGGTAGGGTGAACGCAGTCAAAAGTATCAATGCCGCATTCCACGCCTTGAAAAATATCGCTAATGCCGCCGATGCCTAATAAATGCACTGGCCTGACGGGATCCAGTATTGCCATGGTCAACCCAACCACGTCATACATTTGTTGTTTGCTGGCGCCTAGCGAACCGCCAATGGCGTGTGCGAAGAAGTTCTGGCTATTGACGAATTCAGCGCTAACTTTGCGTAAATCGGGATAAACACCGCCCTGGATAATGCCGTATAAGGCCTGGCGGCCATCGTTGTGTAATTTGAATTCTTCATAGGAGCGCACTGCCCAGCGGTGACTCAATAACATGGAACGTTCGGTATACGCTTTGTCGACGTGAAAAGGGGTACATTCATCTAATACAACAATTAAGTCTGCGCCTAGCTGACGTTGAATTTGAATAGATTTTTCGGGTGTGAGAATGTGTTGACTGCCATCCAGATAAGAGCGGAATTGCGCACCTCTTTCAGTGATTTTAACGAGCGATTGGGGTCGGTTGCTGGTGCGGTTGCCTTTAATTTCGGCAGCGACAGAGCCGTGACCTAAGCTAAAAATCTGAAAGCCACCGGAATCTGTGAACAGGGGTTTGTCCCAGGCCATGAAGGTATGTAATCCACCGGCTTTGGCGATTAATTCAGCGCCTGGGGAGAGCATTAAATGATAGGTGTTAGATAAAATAATTTGCGTATCGGCGGCGTGCATGTCCGCGGGTGCAAGGCCTTTCATAACAGCGCGCGTGGCGCAGAAAATAAACGCGGGTGTTTCAATAGTGCCATGGGGGGTGGTGAGTTCGCCTAAGCGGGCGCGGGTTTCTCGGGCTTGTGACGTTATTTTAAAATTAAAATTCGGATAGGTTGCAGTCATGAGATCGGTGGCCTCGGGGTTCTGTCGCTGCGCCACCCCTCGGGCGGAGTTTGTTGTAAATGCGTCACGGTTTTTGGTAAAAATGGACGGGCTAGATAAATGAAGGGGCTTAGGCCGAAGCTGCAGAGTAGGCGTAAGGGGTAGGCGCCGAAAATGTAGACGGTAAAAAGGGTTTGCCAGCTGACAGGTTCCGGGCTGAATAGTTTCCAGGCCAGAAAGCTGAAAATGCAGGTGTCGACAAAAGCGGATACGCTGGTCGACAGGATGGCGCGTAGCCATAGCCAGCGCTCATGGGTTAATTGTTTGATTAAACGGAAAATAATAACATCGGTGGATTGGCTGATCAGATACGAGGTTAAGCTGGCGGCCAGTATCGCGGGCAGCGGTATAAACAGGGCTTTGATATGCAAATGGTTTTGATAGAGAAATAATTCATCGGCTGTGAGTGTGTGTGGATCCAGGGGGCGTATGCCAACGGTTATTAACATTAATAATGTAAAAAAACAGACGACTACAAAGCCCAGGCGTACGCCCTGCAGAGCGGCGGGTTTGCCGTAATATTCGGTGATGATGTCAAATACTAAGGCGATAGTGCCGAATAATAAGGTTCCCATGGCGATAGGATGCGGTGGAAACCAGAATTGGCCACCTTTTAATACTTCAATATTGGCGCCAATGAGCGCCACACACACATAAGCATACAGTCCACTCACCCCAAAAAAGCGCAGCATCGCCAGGATAAAAAATAAACAAATCCCTAATTCAATCCCCGCCAGAACCGTTGGCGGCCAATTATTGAGTAAAGTGATGAGCGAATCAATAGACATGCGTTTAAACGGTGTTTTTATGGGATGCCAATCTTGCTATATCTGGCTGGGATTGACAAGAAGTACTGAAACAGATGCTGTTGAAACAATTGAAAATTTTTTTCATCAAATAGATAGAATACACGGGCAGGTTCGATTGATTAAAGGCGATTTAGCCGATGTTGATATGGAAAGCTCATAATAGCTTGCTTTTCAAACTATTTAAATTTCCAATTGATAAGTTATGTATTTATGCAAAACACTAGCAATGAGTGTTTGATAAGGTAATCCTTCTCTACTGGCAATTCGCCTTAAACCTTCTAAATCATGGCGTGTTAGCCTGATATTAATTTTAGCTTCTTTTCGCAAATAATTAGCGGCTGCTTCTTGGACTAATGCTTGATGCTCAACCTGATTAGCGGAAAAAGGTAGTTCTTCCCAGGTATCTGGTAAAGCATTTTCAATCTCTTGTTCTTCGGCATCTAATTTTATATCAAATACGCCTTTCTTCTTTTCATTCATAGCAATTAACCTCTTAATAATTTTTCTCGATAGAGCCGAGTGATTTTGCGGCTAGGATAAATTGTTTTTAGTACTAACTTTTTGCCACTTTTTTCAAACGGTACGAGATAAGCATAACCATTTACATTTACTATATAAATTTGTTGATTAGGGTACTGGGTAGGATTTGGATGATCGATTACTGCCAAATATCCCTTGCTATCTAAAATAGCGATTATGTCCTCAAAGCCTATACCTCGAGTTTCCAAGAGTTTCTTATTTTTATCATTGTTATAGTCAAAAATAGGCTTTTCCATAGTCTAATAATAGACTATGTATCTCTTTTGTCAATAATGTTTTATGCTTTTATTAAAAATTCAATAATTTAAGAATGTATATTTTGGGTGTAGTATATTTTTTTTTAAGCAAAATAAGATGAAATTAAACGTAATGGTCAATGGATATTAAAATAGAAAAACCACACGTTAAATTTACCAAAACGCCACCCCATTCGGCAAAGCGCTAATGCCTAAATGTTTCGCAATACTTTGGCCGATATCGGCAAAGGTTTCGCGGCGGCCTAGAAATTGTGGTTTAACGGCGGGGCCGAAAAATAAAATAGGAATATGTTCTCGTGTGTGATCAGAACCTGGCAAGGTAGGGTCGCAACCGTGATCGGCTGTGATAATAACCATATCATCAGGTTGCAGTATCGCTTCTAATTCAGGTAAGCGCACATCCAATGTTTCTAATGCCGCTGCGTAACCAGCGATATCACGGCGGTGGCCATACAGCATATCAAAATCCACAAAATTGGTGAAAATTAAACTGCGATCACCTGCGCGCTGCGCAGCGGCAAGGGTTGCATCAAATAACGCCCTATTACCGTCTGCTTTAATGGTTTCACTGATGCCGCGATGTGCAAAAATATCAGCAATTTTACCTATCGCAAAAACATGCCCGCCCGTGTCAGTTAAATAGTCTAATAACGTAGGCGCTGGTGGCGCTACGGTTAAGTCGCGGCGATTGCCCGTACGGTAAAAATGACCTGGCGTACCTGAAAAGGGTCGCGCAATGACACGGCCGATATTGTAAGGGTTCACTAATTGACGTGCGAGATCACATAAATCATATAAACGTGATAAACCAAAACTTTCTTCATGAGCAGCAATTTGGAAAACGCTGTCTGCTGATGTGTAAACAATCGGTTTACCGGTTTTAATATGTTCTTCACCTAGCTCATCAATAATTTTTGTGCCGGAAGCATGGCAATTACCTAAAATACCGGTTAAATGACCTTGCTGGATCAACGCCTCTATTAATGCTGGTGGAAAGCTCGGTTTTTCATTATGAAAATAACCCCAATCGAATAATACCGGCACGCCCATCATTTCCCAATGGCCACTAGGCGTATCTTTTCCCCGGCTTTGTTCAACCGCATAACCGTAAGCGCCGGTTAATTTAATATCACGATCAATGCTGGGCAGAATTTTTCCTGTACTGGCCAGCGCCGCCAGGCCTAATCCTAAGCGTTGCAGATTAGGAATTTTTAAGGCGCCTTGTCTGCCGCCTGGTTGATCTGCTTTGCCCTCAGCGCAGGCTGCCATAATATGCCCAAACGTATCTGCGCCTGCATCACCATAGGCATCTGCATCC
>JBEPVU010000161.1:0-5228 GCA_041690855.1 Gammaproteobacteria bacterium
CTTCTGTTAGGCTTGCTTGGAATGAATCGCATTGAAACACTCTCTGTGTATATTTTTTTAAAACCTTCGTTTCAGCCGCAGATAAAGTGATATTCCAAGCCGGTAGCCGCCATAAAACCGGGGCAATGCAACAATCGACTAATGTAAATTCATCGCTGAGAAAATAATTTTTATTGCCAAATAAAGGCGCCAAGCTAAGTAGGCTATCTTGCAATTGTTTGCGGGCAGCTTTTACTTCACGTTCATTGGCTGTTTCAATTTTTCGCAATAAAGAATACCAATCACGCTCAATACGATGCATCATTTGCCGGCTTTTAGCGCGTGCAACGGGATAAACCGGCAATAAGGGTGGATGCGGAAAACGTTCATCCAGGTACTCCACAATGATATTGGGTTCGTACAACACCAAGTCTCTATCTACGATAGTCGGAAACGTGCCATAGGGATTTAAATGGAGCAAATCTTCGGGTAATTCACTCGCGCTGACTTCAATAATATCAACATTAATGCCTTTTTCCGCTAATACTAACCGGACCCAATGGCTATAAGGATCAAACGTACCAGAGTAAAGTGTCATGACTGAACGTTTATTAGCTGGTAAAGCCATGCTGAGCGCCCCTATTTATAAAAAGATGAGTTATTAATGCATTCGTTATTATAACGCAAAAATTGAGAAGTATGTTGTTTTTTTTAAAGATTTTTTATAGAAATTGTCCTTATTGGTATTGGCTGGGGGACTAGGATTCGAACCTAGGTTAGCGGAGTCAGAGTCCGCTGTCCTACCACTAGACGATCCCCCAATGACCGACCTGTCCCCAAAACCAGAAAACAATTAACGCTTAGAAAACTGTGTTGCTTTACGGGCGCCATGTAAACCCACTTTTTTACGTTCAACTTCACGGGCGTCACGCGTCAATAAGCCCGCTTTACGCAGTAAGCGGCGGAAGGAATTAGCATCCGTTCCAGTACCCGTATCGCCATCCGTATCCGTTTTTACGATACCGTCTTCATCATATTTTACTAAGGCGCGAGAAATACCATGGCGTACTGCGCCAGCCTGACCGCTGCTGCCGCCGCCTTTTACCGTAATGTAAATATCAAACTTGCCTATCACATCGACAATTTGCAAAGGCTGATTGATAATCATACGGGCTGTTTCGCGGCCAAAATACGCTTCCAGCGTACGGCCATTCACAGTGATGTTACCCTTGCCTGGTTTAAGAAATACACGCGCCGTAGACGTTTTGCGACGACCGGTGCCATAATGTTGTTTAGTTGTTGCTGTTACTGCCATAATTAACCTTTCATGAATTATTAAATCTCAATTAAACGTCCAATACTACGGGTTGTTGCGCACCATGAGGATGTTCAGCGCCCGCATAAACTTTAAGTTTGCGTATCATAGCATAACCTAAGGGTGTTTTGGGTAACATACCTTTAACGGCTTTTTCGATAATGCGGGTTGGAAATTTTGCCAGCAGCTTATCAAACGTAATCGTTTTAAGCCCACCCGGATAGCCCGTATAGTGTTCGTAAATCTTTTCTTGCGTTTTGTTGCCTGTTACGACAATTTTTTCAGCATTAACGACAACAATATAATCGCCGGTATCCACATGCGGTGTATAAATCACCTTATGTTTACCGCGCAAACGACGTGCAACTTCTGTTGCCAGCCTACCTAATGTTTTACCTGTAGCATCAACCACATACCAATTATGCGTTACTGTTTCTGACTTAGCCATATACGTTTTCATAACATTTACCCTGCGCTTACTAGCTCTAGCTCATAAAAAGAGGCTGGCATTTTACATAAGCAATGGCCAATACACAAGAGCGAAAACATGGCTTGCGGCAAATTTTGTTTTGGTGTATACAGCCCATAAGCCTCTTAAAACGACTTTTTGATAAAAATTTTATGCAGACACAACCCTTTGCCAACGGTAAAACCCTGGGAATTTTCAGTTTAGACATGATCAATGTCATTGCGGTTGACAGCTTAAGAAGCCTGCCCGCCGGCGGCGCCTATGGGCTTTCGCTGATTTTCTTTTACCTAATATTAGCGATCTGCTTTTTTATCCCCACTGCACTTGTCACCGCAGAGCTGGCAACCGCCTGGCCTAATACGGGAGGCGTCTACATCTGGGTACGTACCGCTTTTGGGACGCGCTGGGGATTATTCACTATCTGGCTGCAATGGATCTATAACGTTATCTGGTACCCTACTATTCTTTCATTTATCGCCGCTACGCTGGCTTATCTGATCGACCCCGCCCTGGCCAGTAACAAAGTGTTCATGTTAGCCATTGTATTATCTACTTTATGGATAGTCACAGGACTCAATTGCTTAGGGTTACGGGCAGCCAGTTGGTTTAGCAATCTGGGCGCTATTATTGGTACATTGATTCCAATGGCGATTATTTCCTTTCTAGGCCTTTATTGGCTGAAATCAGGCCACCCAACAGAAATTCATTTTACGCTATCAGCATTTTTTCCTTCAGCCGATAATTATAAAAATCTAGGTTTTCTTACCACGTTGATTTTTGGTTTAATTGGCTTAGAAATGTCGGCCGTACATGCAGGCGATGTCCGCAATCCAAAACGTGATTATCCGCGTGCGCTATTATTATCTGCCGTTTTAATTTTATTTAGCCTGATATTAGCGTCTCTCGCGATTGCGATTGTTATTCCACCACAAAAATTAAGTATATTATCTGGTTTAACAGACGCCTATATTATTTTCTTCAAAGCCTATCATTTAATGTGGGCTATTCCCATTATTATCATACTCATTATTTTAGGCAGTTGCTGCAATGTATCGGCATGGCTATTAGGGCCTGCCCGCGGATTACTGATCGCCGCCAAAGAAAGCGGCATTAACAGCCGTTGGTTAACCTTAAATAAAAAAGGCATGCCTAACCGTTTATTACTGCTGCAAGCTATTATCGTGACATTATTAAGCAGCGTTTTCATATTGATGCCAAGCGTTAGCAGCGCTTACTGGCTACTCAGCGTGATGACCGCTCAATTAGGCGTAGGATTTTATATTTTTATGTTTTCCGCCGCCCTGCGTCTGCACTATAAAGCCAAAGATACGCCTCGCACTTACCGCGTTCCTGGCGGCAAATTGGGTATCTGGTTAACAGTGGTTCTCGGCATTGCGAGTTGTATTTTCACTTTCGCCGTTGGCTTTATTCCGCCGCCTGGCATACAGATTGGCAGCTTAGTACGGTTTGAAACGTTATTAATCGCCGGTGTGATTATTTTCTGCCTGCCGCCGTTTTTGGTTCGGTGGTGGAATAAATAATAATTTCTCTCTAATGAATAAATCGAGTAATAAAGGTAAGCAATAACGCTGTCTGGCCTGATAATAAACCCACTACCCACATAATAAGATCGATCTTTACCCGTGCTAATTTAGCATCTACTTGTGCGAACTTAACATCTACGTGCGCAAATTTAGCATCCACTTGCGCAAAACCTTTATCCATATCATGTCTTAGAACTTTCATTTCAGATTGGGTCGCAATAAAATTTTTATCTATCTCACCTCTAAGAGCATCCATTTCAAACTTGGTTACAGCAAAATTTTTACCCATTTCACTTCTAAGAACATCTATTTCAGATTTTGTCGCAACGAAGTTTTTATCCATCTCACTTCTAAAAATATCCATTTCATTCTTAACAAGTAACACATCTGATGATGTTGCAACATCATCAAACGTATTATCCAAAGCATCTGCAACACCCTCGGCAACTGCTTCCGCCTGCTTTACCTGGATACCGGATGCTTCTAGTTTTTTTACAAATGCCAATGTATTGAATGTTATCGCATGAGCCATATAAAACCTATATTTATGCAAAAATTAATAAATTTTAATGATTATATATTGCATAAATGGATAAATCAACCCATTTGAACATAATTTTTTGATTCAAGTAATTGCTTAATTTTATACCAGAACCGTAACTGCATAATCACTGCGCCACACACCGCGCCTGCGACTAAACCTAACCACAAGCCCTTGCCTTGCCAGTTGAAATGAAACGCTAATAAATGGCCTATTGATAAAGCTACGCCCCAGAACATAAAGAAAGAAGCATATAAAGTAAAGCGGGTATCTTTTAAACTGCGTAACGCGCCAAAGGCAATAAAGCGGATGCCTTCAATGATCTGAAATAAGGCACAGATCGCTAAAAATTGTTTCGCTAAAACAAGAATAGGCTGATTAATATCAGCATGCACGTTTAAATCAATCGCTATTATTGTTGTTGGAAAAAACCAGAAAATCATTGCAATAATCAGCATAACACAAACCGCTAAATACATACCGGCCGTTACAACGTGTTTACAATGGCCAATCTGTTGCGCTCCCACTTTATGACCGACTCGCACCGTAACCGCTTGCCCTAACGCACCTGTTAATACCGATACCTGCCATAAATACTGCAAAGTAATTTGATTAGCCGCTAATGCCTGATAACTGATTTTTCCCATTAATAACGTTAATGCCATAAAAAAAGCAATTTCCTGGCAATACATAATGCCCATGGGTAATCCCACTTTTATTAACTCTTTTAATTGGCTTGCGTAACCTTGCGCCATTTTAAAGCGAAAATAAGGGCGATATTTTTTACTGAGGAGCAAATAAATTAAGAACAGAAGGGTTGTCAGCCAGAAAGCGATACTGGTTCCCCAGCCAATACCCGCAATACCTAATGCTGGTAAATTAAATTTGCCGAATATTAAAATATAATTTAATCCGATATTCAGCGGCACCCACAATACGATAAAAAATAAATTAACACGGGTTCGGCCTAAACCAATTACAAATTGTTGCAACACCAGCATAATAAAATCTGGCAAAACGCCCCACATTAAGCTGTGCAGATAAACACGCGCCAGCGCAACGGTAGGTTTGTGCTGGCCTAGCAATAATAAAATAGGCGCTGCATATTCGAGTAATAACATAGCAGGAATGGTTAATCCTGCCGCCAGTAATAAGCTATCATGCAGTGTACGAGTAATAGCTACGTGGTTCTGCGCACCATAAAAACGGGCTACTGAGATACTAACGGCCGTTAAAATTCCCCACATAGTTACCATCAACGTCATAAACAACCAGGACGCTAAAGCACCTGCCGCTAATTCAGTCTGGCCTAAATGCGCTAAAAATGCCGTGGAAGAAAAACCAAGTGATGCTTCTAACAAACCACTGAGGGCCAGTGGC
>JBEPVU010000162.1:0-5206 GCA_041690855.1 Gammaproteobacteria bacterium
TGGCAGCGCACCGCGCCCTGGCCAAAAATAATTAAACAGCGCGTTAAAATATTTGCGCCTTCTACCGTAATACCCACTGGCAAGCTTTGATAAGCACTGGCTAAATAATTACGCGGCCCTAAACAAATGCCTTTGCCGCCATGCACGTCCATTGCATGATTCACAACTTTGCGGCCTGCTTCAGTCGCGTGATATTTCATAATAGCGGAAACGACCGCAGGTTTTTCACCTTGATCGAGCGCGGCTAACGTAAATTGAATGCCGGCATCGATCATATACGTGTAACCGCCGATAGCCGCCAGCACTGCTTCCACACCTTCAAAATGGCCGATAGGTAAATTAAATTGCTTGCGGATGCGCGCATAAGCGCCAGTGGCAAAAGCCGCCGCTTTAGCGGCGCTGCAGGCGCTGGAAGGTAAGGTGATAGCGCGTCCGGCGGATAAACACTCCATTAACATACGCCAGCCCTGGCCAGCCATCGTAACGCCGCCAATAATCCAGTCGATAGGAATAAAAACTTCTTTGCCCTGCGTGGGGCCATTATGAAAAGGCGCACCGCCGGGACAGTGGCGGCGACCTATTATAACGCCCGGCGTATGGGTTGGAATTAAGGCGCAGGTAATGCCCAGCGCTTCTTCCTGGCCTAATAAATGATCAGGATCGAAAAGTTTAAACGCTAACCCTAATACTGTAGCGACAGGCGCTAAGGTGATATAACGTTTTTCCCAGGTCAATCGAATGCCTAACGTGGTTTTACCCGCAAATTCACCCTGGCAGACGATACCAAAATCAGGAATGCTGCTGGCATCTGAACCCGCTTCTGGATTGGTTAAGGCAAAGCAGGGAATTTCTTCGCCTTTAGCCAGACGCGGCAAATAATAATCCTTTTGTTCGTCGGTACCATAATGCAGCAATAACTCGGCCGGGCCTAAAGAATTAGGAACGGCGACAATCGTCGCCAGCGTTACACAACGGCTGTAAATTTTTGTTAAAATAGCGGAATGTGCGGTCGCAGAGAAAGCTTTGCCGCCATAATTTTTAGGAATAATTAACGCAAAAAACCCATTATCTTTTAAAAACTGCCAGATAGCGGGCGGTAAATCGGCATGTTGATAGCTGATTTCCCAATCATTCGCCATTTTGCAGAGTGTTTCCACGGGGCCTGCTATGAAAGCGTGTTCTTCTTCAGATAAAACAGCTTTGGGTAAGCGCATTAATTTCTGCCAGTCTGGCATACCGCTGAATAGATCGCCTTCCCAGCTTACTGTGCCGGCTTCCAGCGCTTCACGCTCGGTATCCGACATTCTAGGCATGATTTTCCGATAGAGGAGTAATACCGGCAGGCTGAAAAAACGCCGGCGCAGGGGTTTTATATTTAAAAATCCCGCAATCCCTACAAAAATCAGCCATTCCAGCGTTAAACCAAAATAACCAATGTGACCGAATTTAGTATGCAGCAGCAGTAACACAAAAAAGCTGATGGTTGTTACTATCAGTGAAGCACGATGATAGACCAGAATACCGGCGCTGATGAAAAAGACTAGAAACCAGATCAATGCTGTCACTGGCGATGCTCCTGAAAAATTTTGACGTTAAGACTCAGTCTATCTGACAAACCGATAAACCGCAAAATCACCCGCTGTTTCCTGATAGCGGTAATGTAGCCAGAATTGTGCGAAATTTTTATCTTGCAGGAAGAATTTTAAATAATTCTGCGCCGGTCGTTTTTCCAGCGTTGATTGATCTGTTTGAAATGGAAGTTTTTTGTGAATGATCCAGTAATCCTCTTGCAATTGCACAAAAATAAAAACTGGTTTTTTTTGTATCATGGCTTGCGTTTCACTGCTCCGCACAAAATGACGTATTTTTTGCACTAGTTGTTCTGCTGCCGGCGTTTTGTCATGTTCAGCTAGTTTGCTGGCAGCGATGAGCAACCATAAACAGGGAAAATGTGATATAGAAATAGTGTGGGTATAATCAATTAAAGGATAGTTAACGGCGATATTTTCAGTGAAAATATAAATGGGCTGGCCAGGCGCCGTTTTGGCTATACTATAAATAGGATTGTTAAAGATCGCTTGCGTTAGCAAAAAACCGCTGTTAATACGATTAATAAGATCACAAGCGCCAAATAACAGCAATATGGTTAATCCTGCAGATAAAATAAGTATTTTGCTGAAGCGCCAGTTTAAATGCGTCAATTTAAATAAATTGTTTTTTTGAAAAAAATCAATGCTTAATAACACAAACAATAAAGTACTTGTCATGGCAACAGGCAGTACATGATAATACCAGAGGGTATGTTGAGCGAAATAAATGAATAACATACCTACTGTGCTGATAGCCAGTAAATCAGCCAGATATTGATTAGTGCAATATTGCCGGATAAAACAATAAAAGCCTAATACAGCAATGCCAAAAAGCGCTGTTTTTTCCATTAGCAAAATAATAAAAGGCAGTTGGTAATCTAAATAATAAATAGTTTTGATAATAGGGAGTATTTGAGTAATATATTCCGGCGTAAAAACAGCAATTGAAAGGCCATAAGCGATAAAAACAAGCACACAGGCCAGTGATTCAGGGCGCAGCCAGCTTAAGAGATTTTTAGTTCTAAAGAGGAAATATAATTCAATTAATAACCAGCTAACCAGGAAAAATGGTTTTTGCGCAAAACCAATGGCGGCTATAACGCCGATAATAAACGCATAACCTGCATTGATTGTGGCTCGCTGGCAACGCAAAGCCGCCAGCAAAAGATACGGCATCGCTAAAACCACCAATAAATATTCGCGCTGGCCAAAAGCATAAGCAGGCGTTAAAAAATAAGTCAGCGCCAGCGTGCATTCCAGCATATAGCGTGTATAACGTGCGGAAGCAGGCACTAATTTTTTGAGTAAAAAATAGCAGATTAGCAGTGAAGCCAGCGCCAGGAAAAAAATATAAATAATAATACTGGTAATAAAATTTAATGCAAAAAATTGGCTTAATAATAAGGGAATTAAATAAATATAAATGCACATCGGCGGATTGACTTCAAAAAAATTGCGGTAATAATGGCCGCCTGCCAATAATTTTTCACCTACATGCAGCAACCAGGTAATATCGCCGCTGATAATAATATGCGTTTGCAGCCATACACAAAAAATAAATAGTGTGGCGATGATGCTGGTTCTTAGTGTGCTGGCTAGCGTCATGGCAATTCTTTTTCAATAATATAAGGAGGCCTTGCTTTAGTTTCCTGGAAAATTTTGCCGATATATTCGCCTAACATACCCAGGCCGATTAGTTGAATACTCCCCATGAAAGATAAGAGTAAAATAATTTTACCCCAATGGGGCAACGGGTGCTGATAAAGATTAATCGTAATAAGGAAATACAGGGTTAATATTATCGTCATGCAGAAAGCCAGCGTACCTAATAAAGTCAGTAACCGTAATGGTATAACAGTTAAGGAGGTGATGCCGCTTAAAGCAAAGTTAAACATTTTACTAAATGTATATTTGCTGACACCGGCCTGGCGCACCTGGCGATCATAATAAACAGCAATGGATTTAAATCCTATCAGTGGAAAAATACCCCGTAGAAATATATTAGCTTCAGGAAATTTTACTAACTGTTGTAAAACCCGCCCGCTGATTAAACGATAGTCTGCGTGATTGAAAACCAGTTGCGTCCCTAGCATTTGCATTAATTTATAAAATAATAGCGCTGTATTTTTTTTTAAAAAAGAATCCGTATGGCGTGCTTTTCTAACGCCATAAATAATATCGTAACCTGCCTGGAAATGCGTGATCATCTGATCTATTGCGCTTATATCATCCTGCAAATCCGCATCAATGGAAATAGCGCAGTCTATTTGTCCGGCAACTGTTATTAAGCCGCTTAATAAAGCGGATTGATGACCAAAGTTGCGCGCTAATTTTATGCCTTTAACGGCAGAAAATTTTTGTTGCAAATTAATAATAAGCGGCCAGGTATTGTCCTGGCTGCCGTCATCAATGAATACGATAAAGCTATTAGCAGCAATTTTATGTTTTTCTATAAGCATATTTAATATTGTTAATAATTGCTCAGCGGTAGCAGGTAAAATGCTTTCTTCATTATAACAGGGTACTATGATTGCTAATGTAGGTAACAGATAATTATTCAAACCAATACTCCACTATTTCTCGGGCAAAAAGCCATCAGTCTGCATGTTCCATAGTCGCGCAAAATGGCCGTTCGCTTTTAAAAGTGTTTCTTTAGCGCCATCTTCGATAATTTTTCCTTTATGAAATACTAAAATCCTGTCCATGTCCGCCAGCGTCGATAAGCGGTGGGCAACGACAATCGTGGTGCGCTGGCGCATTAGTTGTTGCAGGCTTTCCTGGATATATTTTTCAGTGATGGAATCCAGCGAAGAAGTAGCTTCATCTAAAATTAAAATAGGCGCATTTTTTAAAATGGCGCGCGCAATAGCGATACGCTGGCGCTGGCCGCCGGATAATTTAATACCGCGCTCGCCGACTAAAGAATTATAACCGTCCGTTAATTTTTCGATAAATTCATTGCAGTGCGCTAATTTAGCGGCTGCATGGACTTCTTCATCTGTAGCTTCTAAACGGCCATAACGGATATTTTCCATTAACGTGCGATGAAATAAGCTAGGGTCTTGCGGAATCATAGCAATCTGGTTGCGCAAGGAATCCTGCGTTACCGCGGCGATGTTTTGGCCGTCAATTAAAATACAGCCGCTATTCAAATCATAAAAACGCAGAATTAAATTAACAAACGTTGATTTACCGGAACCTGAAAAACCCACTAAGCCGATTTTCTGGCCAGCTTTAATCGTTACATTAAAATTTTCAAAAACCGGATTATTTTTTTGATAAGCGAACGTAATATTATTAAATTCAATTGCACCTTTATTGACTTGTAAAATGTGCGCAGCAGGCGCATCCACAATATCATGGCCTGTGCTGATTAAGCTAAGCGCTTCATTAATAGTGCCGACTTCACGTACAAATACGGTCATCTGATAACTCATATACCAGATCATGCCTAATAGCCAAAAAGAAAGCATACCAATAAGCGTAAAATCGCCTAACGTAACCCAGCCTTGAATCCAGCCATGTACTAAAGTAAAAATAATGGTAAAGATAAGTACAATGCCGCCTAAACCCTGGGCAAAGCGCATCATTTCAGTCGTCCACATCGCTTGGTGGGC
>JBEPVU010000163.1:0-5197 GCA_041690855.1 Gammaproteobacteria bacterium
GCGTAAAATCGCCGAATTTTATTTTAATAAATTGGTTTTTAATAATACGTTCATTATAAGGTTTAAGCCGCTGATTGAGCTGATTGAAAAGTGTAGGCAGTTGTTCAATACAGGCGGTTAAACTCAGTAAATCGGCCGGAAAGGTTTGTTCCACACTCACGGATTTACGTTCACGGTGGCATTCGACAGCCCGATTATCAATACCA
Source organism: Gammaproteobacteria bacterium (assembly GCA_041690855.1). GTDB lineage: Bacteria > Pseudomonadota > Gammaproteobacteria > CAIUAS01 > CAIUAS01 > CAIUAS01. Next base: position 207 of record JBEPVU010000163.1, read on the forward strand.
CGGCAATAATGAAACAATTGCTGTCCAAACTGGCCAAAGCATTCCATTAATTTTTGTAATGAAAAAGCCTGTAAATCTAAACAGGTGTGAATTCCCATTGCCAGCATTTTTTTAGCTGTTACTTTACCAACGCCCGGAATTTTATTAACTGGTAAAAGAGTAATAAAATCCGCAATTTTTGCAGGGGTAATAACATATTGTCCATTAGGTTTATTCCAATCGCTGGCGATTTTGACTTAAGTTAATAATTTATGCATAATTTAGATATTCATTTTATTGATATGCTAAAACTAGAATATTTATTTTTTTGGTACTATAATTTAAAGGGTTTAAATGGCGTGATAGAAATTATTACTCAATTTAATAAAAATACTTATCGTACTATTTATGCAAAAAAGATAGATGATCAATTATATGTGTTGCATGTTTTTCAAAAAAAATCAAAAAATGGGATTAAAATTCCAAAACAAGACCTGGAATTGATTAGGTGCAGATTACAAACAGCAAAAGCAATTGCAAGAGGTGAATTATGAGCGTTTTACCAGTGAGTAAATTTGATGAAATGTGGGAAAAAGGATCTGATAATGTGTTTGATGACCTTGAAATGCCAGATGCTGATGAAAAATTAGCAAAAGCAGAATTAGCATTTAAAATTAATCAGATTATTAAAAAAAGAAAACTAAAGCAGAGTGAAGCGGCTATAATTCTGGAAACTGATCAATCGAAAATATCTTTGCTGAATCGAGGACGTTTATCTTCTTTTTCTATTGAAAGACTCGTTAAATATCTTAATTTACTTGATCAAGATGTAGAAATTGTTATCAAAAAAGCAAGCAGGCACAGGCATCTAAAACATGGTAAATTAAGTGTAATCTATGCGTAAGTAATAATTTTTCAAGGATATGAATAATCCAGCTATTTCCGTTATAGCAGAAATAACTGTTAAACCGTTATCAATTCGTGCCTGGAACTTGCACTAAAACAAATATAACATAAAGAAAATATTTTTTGAGTATTAATTGGAGCGTATATGCCAGTAAATCCTGCAGAGGTTAAGCTGTTTAAATTACTCGAAGCAAAAGCCGCTGCAGTGCCACAAAAGCCGCTTGAACAACAAAGTATCGCTGAGTTTCGTGCGGGCGCCGATATGTTTTTTGAGTTTGCTGGTAAGCCTGCGGATGTGAAGTTTGAGAATCATAGTGTGCCAGCGCGGGATGGTTATGCTATTCCTATGCGCATTTATAATGCAGATCTTGGCCGCTCGCCTGTTTTAATGATGTATCCTGGCTGTGGATATGTTTTCGATCTGTTTGAAACAAATGCTATTGCTTGTTCCAGAATTGCTAAAGAGGCTGGTATTAAAGTGATTCTGGTTAATTTCCGTCTGGCGCCGGAATATCCATTGCCAACTGCTATTTATGATGGTTATGATGCCACTCAATATATCGTCACGCAGGCTGCACAATTTCAAATAGAGGCTAATAAGCTTTTTATCGGTGGCATATCATCGGGAGCGCATTGTGCGGCTGTTATTACAAATTTAGCCAGGCAAGATAAGCAATTGACTATTCAACGACAAATTTTAATCAACGGCTATTTTGATTTAACGCAGTCTAATCATGATTATGATGAGTATGAAAAAGAAGATAAAATTTTTGTTCGCACAGCAATAATGGATTTTATTTTTAAACAATGGGGCATCAAAGCGGAAAATTTTAAATCACCATTATTTTCACCGTATTATGAACCTGATCTGACGCATTTACCGCCTACTACTATTATCGTGGGTGAATATGATGGTTTAAGAAATGATTCAGAAAGTTATTATCAGAAACTCAAAGCGGCCGGTAATGCAGTCACAAAAATCGTATTGCCAGGGCAGACACATAATACTATGGTGATGCGGAGCGTTCTATCGGATGGTGAAGATCCGGCGCATGTAATTGCCAATAGTATAAAAGCGGAACTATAACTATGCATGACTTAGCCCCATTAATTAGAGATTTGGCCGTTATCCTCGGTGTTGCCAGTATAGTCACTTTATTATTTCAAAAAATACGTCAGCCTGTCGTGCTAGGTTATTTAGTCGCTGGCGTTATTATAGGGCCTTATACGCCTCCACACGCTTTAGTCAGCGATATTCCTAATATTCAAACTTTATCGGAATTAGGGGTAATCTTTTTAATGTTTTCTCTAGGATTGGAATTTAGTTTTCATAAATTAAAGCGGGTAGGTTTTTCAGCCAGTATTACGGGTTCAATCGAAGTTATTTTTATGCTGTTGCTAGGTATGGCAACGGGCAAGTTAATCGGCTGGTCGTTTTATGACAGTCTTTTTTTAGGCGCGGCGCTGGCTATTTCTTCCACCACGATTATTATTAAAGCATTAGATGAGCTGAAATTAAAAAGCAAACGTTTTGCTGAAATTGTGTTTGGTGTGTTGATAGTAGAAGATTTATTGGCTGTTTTATTATTAGTGGGGTTATCTACCCTGGTAGCCACCCATAATATTTTTTCTTTTGCTATGCTATGGGCGGCCATTAAATTAATGTTAGTAATTGGTGGCTGGTTTTTAGTGGGTTATTTTTTAGTGCCTTCGTTATTTCGCAGAATTATGCATTATGCCAGCGAAGAAACGTTAACGATTGTTTCAGTGGCGTTATGTTTGTTTTTAGTGTGTGTCGCTGCTTATTTTCACTATTCTGCGGCGCTGGGCGCTTTTATTATGGGTTCTATTCTGGCGGAAACGCCGCTAGTGCGTAAAATTGAACATTTGATTCAACCTATCCGCAATATTTTTGCGGCGGTTTTTTTTGTGTCTGTCGGTATGTTAATCGATCCAAGAGTAATCTGGCTGCATTTACCCAGTGTTTTATTAATTTGTCTGTTAGTCATCGTGGGCAAGCTAATCACTACGGGGATTGGCGCTTTTATCACGGGACAGAGTCTGAATAATTCCTTGCGGATTGGTTTTAGTATGGCGCAGATTGGCGAGTTTTCCTTTATTATTGCTGGTTTAGGGCTGATGCTAAATGTGACCACCCATGCGCTTTATCCCATTATCGTAGCGGTTTCAGCGATCACCACGTTTACAACACCTTATCTGATTCAATTATCCGGTTATTTAGGCGATAGCATAGATAAACGTTTATCGGCGCGGACTAAATATTTTTTAGAAAGTTATGCCGCCTGGATTTATCGTTTGCCCGCTAATTCAACGCAACAGTCTTTTTATCGCCAGGCTATCATGCGCTTATTGATCAACAGTATTATAGTCGGCATTATTTTTACCTTAATGGAATTATGGCTTTTGCCGAAAGTTATTAATTGGCTGGACAGCATATGGTTAGCCAAAGTAGTAGGATGGCTGGTTGCCCTTTTAATTTCTTCACCTTTTATCTGGGGTATGTTGGGCGCTTTTCGAGTGGATACCACGGCTGCGGGTCAATTGACCCATCGTCCGGTATTTTATATAAGCTGGTTACTGACCCTGCTTGAAATTATGATTTTAAGTATCACGTATTTTGATAGCTGGTTAATCACCGCGTTGCTTTTTGCTGTCGCTATTATTTTCTTTGGTCTACTCTATAAAAGATTAGATAAGTCTTATCAATGGTTTGAAAAACAGTTAGTCAGAAATTTACAAAATGAATCAATCACTAAAAATCGTTATGCAGAATTAGCGCCGTGGGACACGCATTTTATTGAAGTGGAAGTCGACCGCCAATCACCTTTGATTGGCAAAACCCTTACTGAAAGTCAGTTGCGTCAGCAGTTTGGCATTAATATTGTGGCTATTTTCCGCGGTAAAACCGCTATTTTAAGCCCGCGTGGCGAACAACTTATTTTTCCATTAGATAAATTAATTCTATTGGGTAGCGATGAGCAGATTGAGAAATTCAGCAGCCAGTTTATTGGACAGGCTCAGGAAGAAAACGATATTGATATTCTAGAAAAATTTGCTATAAAAACGTTGCTGATAACTGTCGTCAACCCGTGGGTGGGTAAATCTATTCAGGATTCTAATATCCGTGAAAAGACTAAGGGGCTGGTAGTAGGCATAGAGCGTAAAGGTACGCGTCAATTAAACCCTGATTCAACGACTGTGCTGGAAGCAGGCGATTTACTGTTTATTGTCGGTGAAAATGAATATTTAGAAAATATCAGCGCGAATGTTTGAAAGAGTATTTAAATTGCGGAGCGAAAATATGCCAACCTTGCATAATATTTTATTAATGATTCAACACAGTATTTCTTTTGTGGGTATACTTATTATATTGTCCGGTGTTTTAATAGCGTTATGCCAGTATTTATTTTATTTTTTCAGCGGACAGCTTGTTAAGCAGGGTGATAAAATTAATGCTATTCGCTTGAATCTGGGGCGCGTTTTAATTTTAGGACTGGAATTTATTGTGGCGGCCGATCTGATTGCTACTACGACAACGCCCGATTATTACTCTATCGGTATTGTTGCCATCATTGTGCTTATTCGTACTTTTTTAAGTTATTCATTGAATCGTGAAATGATGACGTTAAGTAAAGAACCTTAACATGGCAAATTCTTTACTAACGCTTACAGATGTTACCTTAACATTTAGCGCCGATCCTTTATTAGATGGCGTTGACCTGCAAATTATGCCAGGGGAGCGCGTATGCTTAATCGGACGTAATGGCGCCGGAAAATCCAGTTTATTAAAAATCATTGCTAAACAGCAAACGAGTTATAGCGGTGAAGTAAGATATCAACCTGCTGTGCGTATTGCCTCTTTAGCGCAGGAATTACCGCGTGATAGCGATTGCACAGTGTTTGAAATGGTCGCGCAGGGTTTAGCGGATACTGGTAAATTATTAGCAGAATACCATGAGTTAACACATCAACTGAGTCAAACGCAATCATCAGCGGCGCAGTTAGATCGCTTGAGTGATTTACAACAGGCGCTGGATGCGTGTAATGGCTGGCGTTATGAGCAATTGATTAATACTACCTTGCAA
>JBEPVU010000164.1:0-5183 GCA_041690855.1 Gammaproteobacteria bacterium
GGGGTGAGGGAACTCTTATCAGCATGAAATTCATTATTGAGAAAGCTTATTTAATTCCCCTCACCCGCCGCTACGCGGCGGCCTCTCCCGCTGGAGAGGCGAAAATGAATTAAATATTATTGATGAAAAACGCGAGTGTTCGCTGTTTGGCAGCACCAAAGAAGTTATTGATGTCGCGCTGGCATTGCCAGGCCAGCCCGTACAAACGGCAGGACGTATTGTAAAATTATCGAAAAATGACTTTATAACCGCCACTATCGGCAGCTATACTTTCCACGCCCGCTGCGTTTTCTATCCGCCGCGGGAATATAAAACTCAAATCCTGCCGCAATTGATGCAGGGCAGTTGACAAAATACTACAATCCTGACTATTTTAGCGACTACCGCTAAAATAGTCAGCCATGAATAGCCCGTAACACTGCCACCATTTCCAGCGCCGCATCCACGCAATAGGGGCTTAATAACTTTAATTATCTATGGCTAATTACACAATTTATCTCGGAAACAGCTAAATAATTTTTAGGGTTGCGCTTTTTTTCATCTCTGATAATAAACATTCTTTAAGCGCGTTTTCTGTACAATGCAATAATTTACAGAGCGCTTGATCGAGCGTTTTCTTAAAATCCTCGAACATTTTTGCACGCTCATTTGAATCAATTTTCTCGTTTTTCTCAAACAACATATTTGGCTGTGCATTTTTCATTTCTGCTAAAGGTCCTTCTAAAGCCTCGAGTTGAGAATACCAATCACCGTTTTTTGCATCATAAATAGATCTGAAAAAATCGCGGATAAAAGTTGTGCGCTTTGTATTACTAAAGGGGGAAAGCTTTTCATCTTCAATGGTTAAAGCATATATAGCAAGCTTTTTAAAACTAGCAAGATTTATAATTGCATTTTTAAGTTCTAAAGAAATCAGTTGATTTGACAAATTTTCGAATGTTATCACTTTCAATAGTGCAGATTCTGGATCAGATGGTTGTGATACTTTTTCGCGCATTAAATCTAGATTTTTATCTTCTAAGCGAATCATTTCACGGATAACAGCTATAGCAGTTGCTATTTTATCGTCTCCTAAATCTAACTGAGCTCTTTGATTTTTTAAATGTTTTTTAACTTCCTGTATTTTTTCAGATAAACTATTTTGGTCTTTATTCCAAGGAGTTAAATTATTCTCTTCATCTCCATAGATTACAAAATAAACAAGCACTACCATTGCACTTCTTGCACGGCCTGCCTTACAATGCACTACTACAGCTTTTTCATCTAATATAGATGCACGCATCTCCAATATCCGAGCAATAACCGCAGTACAAGGAACGTCTGCCTGGAAATCTTGCATCAATAGATGACGATGTTTTATGCTATCTACTTCCCAATTCTCTGGAAAAACAACTAGGTTGGATAAGCCTATACCTGCAAGCTCAAAATTACTAATAGCGCTAATCACTAATCCTAAAGTTTCCTTGTTCAATTTTATAAATTTTTCCAAGTCATCTTTTTCATCAGCGTAAGGTTGCTTTGAAAGATAAAGATTTTTCCCTACACGGTTCCAGCGATCCCAACTATTAATAATTATCCCCTTTTCTTTATCGGCTTGTTTTTTTTCCTCGTCTTTACTAAAGTGTATAAGATTATAGGTAGAAGACACCCAAAAAGCACTTTTCTTCAAAAAACCGGGTTGTTTTAAAATAAAAAAAGGTTCTAAGTCTTTTTGATTAATCAAATAGTTAGGCATATAAAATTACCGCATGGTTTGTTAATTTAGTAAGGGGTATTAAGGTAAGTTACAACAGTTGACTGTCTAACTCGGTCTTCAGCCCGGCTTTTATCTTTTTTGAACTTAGCGAAAAACGTTTGCTTGAAAACATTCATATAATGTTGTGCGGTTTTAAAAGGATTAGATCGCGTATTTTGCTTATAAAAATCATACTTCAAAGCATCTTTTTTTATTGGAATCCCTAATGTCTCTAAAACAATTTTAGCATAGTCCAAATATTGGTTTCCAGGCTGATAATGCCCTGAAGCTGTAGTAATGGAATCTATTACTCCTGTACCCTCTACATGAAAAGTTCCCGCTCCATAAGTCGCTTTCCCGTACGCCAATTCACTATGAGCACGATATTGATCATATTCCATTTTCGTTTGGTTCTTTCCTCGCGTATGAGCTGGCAAATAAAGAAATTTGTTATCCGTTGTGATCACATACATATACCAACCTTCTTGTAAAGCGCCTTGAAATTCGCTGGCGATTTTTCTTTCATCGCCCTCTTCAATATAGCCTGTAATTTCCCATTGATCATAACCAATCCCGAATCGCTCAGCTTTAGAACCCCCATCTTTTGTATATCCATAACCAAATTGTTTATCTCTGAAACGACTTATAGCTTTTAAAGGTAATGGTTTAATCTGCTTCTCTTCTCGATATTCATTTAATCTCTCGTTCTGACTTTCTGCAGAAGGTTTAATAATTTTAGTAAGCATCTCTGAACGTTTTTTTTGGCTCAAAACTTTAGTATTACGCGGCTTATCTTTGTTGCCTGCTCCTGCTAACACTAGAGAAATCTCCTCTGTATTGAACTCCGGATGTTTTTTTCCCTTATTCGCTAATCTAATCATTAGCTCATGAGCCATTGCAGGGTCATTTGAAATTATTTTTTTATTATCTATTGTTTCAGCAACGTCATTAATAAAATCAGCGAAACTGTCATAGGGAAGTGTATTAGCTTGATTGTTTTTAGCCTCTAATTTTTCTTGGATTTCCTTATAAATTTCTTTTTGATAAGAGAGATGGTTAGAATTAAAAAGCTGAGTATCAAAAATAGACTTCCATTCTGAAAAATTTTCTTTGGTAATACAGTAGGTATAAACTTTATCACCCACTGTATGGTTGATAAGAATATATTTTTCAGGGAGCTTATGCCCTAAGGTTGATGTTTTAATTTTTTCATATGAGTTACAAAGATTCCATAAACGCATTTGGCTTTGATGAAATTGACTACTTATATCCCACCCTCTTAAAAGCCTTCCTATTCGGCTATATTGTTTCCGAGTTTTTTCATATTCTTCGCGTGCATAGTAAAGCTGCCAATAGAAAGGGCCGTAGATTTTATCAGCTTTATCGCTATCAGGAGCAAGAAGTTCGTCTGCTCGAGCTAATAATTTAGATACTTGCTTACTCATAAAATTCAACCTTTATTAAGTAAATTTCTAAATGAAACTTTCAACTACAATGATAGCAATATCCCCCTGGCTTACTATCCTTTTGTTAATGTCATTTGATTAATGTTAGTATTATTTCACTTTTTCAATTCTTGTTGTTTAAATTCTCCGACTTTTTGCTCGAGTTCGTCAGCTAGTTCTTGATTCGTCATGCCTTGTTTTATATCTAGTGGACCTACTACGTTTGTTATTTTTTGAAACTGCTGTGCCATTATCCTATGTTGATCCCGTTTCTGGTGAACCGCGACATATTGATCTATCAGATGCTCCTCTTCTTTACTACCCATGAAAAATAGCATCAAATCAACGGCTTTAAGTATCCCTTGATAAAAATTTTCTTTGATTTCCTCTGAATGCATCATATTTTTAAAATCAGGAAACATGTCTAATACGAAATCGCGGAGTATTGTATGCAAAACATTACCACCGGTCTTTTTTGTTAAAATGATCAATCCTAGCCCATTTTTTATTCTAGCCTTTATTGCTGCTTCAACATGTATCGCTCTATCATAACCTTCTTGGCCTGGTAGTTTGTAGAATGTTGCCGAAAAATTATTTCTAATAGCTCCATCCTTATTTTTACATGTTTTTTTATAGCCCTCTATTGATTCTAATAGGTTAGCTTTATCTCTATTATAAATTAAGTTTAAGTTTTTATAATCAAAACTTAAAGCAATATATTTCATATTTTCTAAAGGATTAGTACTAAGCTTGCCGTTTGTACAATCATATACAGTTTCATCGTCCGTGTTTTTTATCTCAGGCTTAATTGCAAAAATAGGTGATATATAACGTTCTATATTGTCGTTAAATAATGTTATTATTTGCAGTCGTTCTTGTTGTGTATCGCCTTTTGGAATGTCTACTGTTTTAGCTAAAGTTGAAAGAGCGCATCGAAACAATAAAGTGGGAAAATTCCCCGAATTTTTAGTATTATTTTGCTTCAAATCTATTACCAGGCTAATAAAAGATAATGAATCTTGTGTTTTAGCACACTGAAATGCCGCTTGAAACTTATAAAGATTCACTAAACCACCTTTTCCTGAAGTCCCCGTAAAGGTAGCCTGTATATCAGACTTTACTTTTACTGCTACTGCGCTACCTTCGTCTTTTTTTTGATAACATGTTTTTTTATATTCCTCCATTTGTGTTTGAATGTTTCCAGAAACTTCCTGCCAATCTTTCAATTTTAGTTCACCCTGCTCAAAACTTCCAAAAAAAGCCTTGTTTTCAGGATAGATAATTGTAATGCTAGGCATAATCTGTAATACTCCACTGAAAATTTTATTAGTCGTATATAAAGCGATTCAAATTTAGGCTAGACGTAAACTTCTTTGAGCAACCACATACATGAGAATTGCGAAAGAGGTTTACAACAACGCCTATAAAATGAAGAGCGTTCACTATAAATATTAACACAGAAAGCTTAAGGAAAGCTTAAGAGTATTCTCTAAAGCGTATTTTTCTAAAAATCCGCTCGGATTCCACCTTTCTAAGGAAGGAGGGGAAAAATAAGACAGTCAAAGCGGAATCGCCCGTAAAGTAGCAACCATTTCCAGCGCCGCATCCACGCAATCACGCCCCTTATTGCCATGCTCACCACCCGCACGCGCAAAGGCTTGTTCTTCATTTTCTGTGGTTAAAATTCCAAAAATCACCGGCAAATGATGTTGCAACGCCACCCGCTGGCAACCATCACTCACTTGCTGACAGACATAATCATAATGGCCGGTCTCACCACGAATCACCGCGCCTAAGCAAATAATAGCTTCGAATTTATCCGTGCGCGCTAATTGCTGCGCCGTCAAGGGAACCTCCACGGCACCCGGCACCCACACCACCGTAACATATTCCTCAGGAAAACCCACTTCCCGCAATCGCGCTAACGCGCCTTCATACAATGATTGCGTTATAGCCTCGTTAAAACGGCTGACAACGATTGCAATATTGATACGTTCTTTAAC
>JBEPVU010000165.1:0-5150 GCA_041690855.1 Gammaproteobacteria bacterium
CTTCAATTCAATTGTTAGAGATTCTTGAGAATAAATATGCTTTAGCAGCAGCTATTTTTATTATTTTAGATAATGCGAAATATCATTATTCAAAGAAAGTTCAAGCCTATTTGAAAGGGTCGCGAATCAAATTAATTTTTTTGCCAAGTTATTCACCGAATTTAAATTTGATTGAGCGATTATGGAAATTTTTCAAGAAAAAAGTTTTGTATAATATTTATTATGAGAAATTGGCGGATTTCAGACAGGCATGCATTAAATTTTTCAGAAATATTGGATCTCATCGGGATGAACTAATTTCTATTATGAGCGGCGGATTCGAACTCAATTAAAAATCACCCCTAAAATTGATTCGCTTCGGGTATAGTTAAATCTTTTGTTAATAATTTATCAACTGCTTTCTCATAATTATCAATGACACTAATTGCAGATTCATTGTCAGATAATTTCTGCGTAAATGTTATGACATAATTATGTATAAATTGTAATTCAGTCTGCAATTCTCTTATTCCATTATTAGTCTCTTTAGTCAACTTAACTAAATCTTTTGTTAATAATTTATCAACTGCTTTCTTATAATCATTAATGACACTAATTGCAGATTCATTGTCAGATAATCTCTGCGTAAATGTTATGATATAATTATGTATGAGTTGTAATTCAGTTTGCAATTCTCTTATCCCATTATCGGCTATCTCTCTAAGGAGCTGCATTACTTCTTCCGTAGCTTTAGTTATATACTTATTATGAGCATGACCAATATCATCTCTAATTTTAGCACTAGCAGTTATAGGTAAATATTGATATTTATTTTTAAAAGTATCAGAAAAATTTTTAGATGCTTCCCCTATTATAGTTAATACTCTAGCAATAGTATAACGCCATTCAATTGGTCTATTTTCAACGTTTATCTGCTTAAGCACATTAATCAAATCTGGCTGGCATATTTTCTGTACGAAATGCAAATCATAATAGATATCAATTAAACTTAATAGTAACCTTAAATTAGCAGGTTTTGATAGCTTAGTATGCTTTTCATACAACTCCTTTATTATATCAGTACAATAAGTTACAGTGGGCGAATTATTTTTAACTTGCTTATCGAAAAGCTCTCTTCTAAGAACAAAAAGTATACTATCAGTTAGCGACTCGAAATCAGTTAAAATCTCATTAAAATTGCATACAATAACTTCAGAAAGTTCTCTACTAATGCGATCATCATAAAATTTACATAAGAAACTAAATTTTTCAAAATCAATATAACTATCGTTTTTTTGACCGTTCTTATAATTCATTTTTCCATATATATTGCGGATGTAAGTTGCATTTTTTACATCCCATTTTAAATGGTAAAAAGACTCTGCAATTTGCATTAATAAAGTATGGATATCAGTTCTCAAAACTTGAGTATCGTTCTTATCCTTTTCAAGAAAGGATTTTAGGCTACTATATAGATTAAAAAGCGACTTAAGATCATGTACTTTATCTTGCCATATTTTCTCTTGCTTTTGCATTTCACAATCTCTAGCCACTTCATTTTGAAGTGTATTACTATTAAATAGACTGGCTATTTCTTCTAAGCTTTTTTTATCTAATTTATCTTTTGCCCAATCCAAAGCTGTTTTTCCATCAAAAGTAACTTGCTTAGTATCTGCACCATGAGATAACAATATTACAATAATGTCTTTTCTATTTTTGTATACAGCCCAATGAAGAGCTGTTGCTTCAAGTCCATCATTGGATTTCGCATTAACATCAATATCAGTGGAAAGTAAGAATTCAATCTTTTTAATATTATTATCTATCGGTGCTTCAATAAATTCCTGTTCCATAGCGCATTTGATTTCTTGATTACTTGCCATTCTCTCAAAATGACTATTTTGCTTAAAACAGACTGAAATTCTATTGGATTTAGCTGAATTTAAATATTCAACATTTGCAGTCTCAGTTACATAATAATCGATGCCAATTTCAAAAACATAAGCGATAATGCTTAATTCACACGGCAATAGCCATTCTCCTGGTATTGAGAAAAACTCAGCATATTCATGTAATAATTTAGGTAATAACTCAGAATTAAAAATGCTATCGAAAGATACTCTTTGAGTTGGTGTTTTATAACGAAGATACGCTTGATCAAGTTTTGGCAACGACAGGATTAAGCCTCGCAAGGTCTGTTGAGCTTCTTCTTTGTTTCTTGCATTTTCATAAGTATCAAATTGCGTACGCAAATTATCTCGCAATTTTTCCGGATTATTAAGAGAAGAGCCTTGCTCTTCAATATAAGTATTAGTAAAGCTATTAATAGCATTCATTATGTCTGAATATTTCCCAAGTTTTTTTTCAAAATTTTCCCAAGTTTTTTTATTCAATTCCTCATCTTCTTTAAAAGACTGTTCATAAGCTTTCTTGAGAGCATTATATGCCTCTCCTTTAATATTTTTACCACGCATAACTAAGTCCATAATTGCTGTTTTTATCAAAGGAAATAGAACAGAATTTGGCTCGCAAGTTCTAATAGTTTCTGCAACTTTTTTCCTTTTTTCTATTATGTTGCTAGTCTCAAATTGTTGAGTCAATGAATTCCAGCTTCCTAGTGCAGCATGAAAAGGGCAATCACCTCCTCCTTTTGTTGATCGAGGAATGCTCTTATTAAATTCATTTTTTTGTGATTTCATATATATTTCATTTCCTTTATGTTTACTAAAATGATATGGTGATAATTTATTAAAATTTAGCTTATTTCAAATTTTAAAACCGTAGTAAGGATGGATTACTACGGTTAATTCCGCTATGATGCTGCGTACTATGAAAATACCCAGTACCCGTATACCCCCAACTCCTTTATTTGATGCGTTAGAATTTATTGATTGGCACATTGAATGGTCACATCCAGTCGTCGCTTTTGCGCAACAAGATTTTATTTATGCACGCAATTTCTTGCATTGCTATAAAGATAACCTGCAAACATTTAATGCGTATCGACGGGAAATTGAACGCTTCCTGCCCTGGTGTTGGTTTATTAGCAACCAATCACTGTTATCGATCCGTCGTCCTCAGATGGAAGAATACATCCACTTTTGTCAATCACCGTCCCTGGCTTGGATTGGCGTGAAAAAAGTACCGCGTTTCATTTTAAAAAAAGGCCTGAGACTGCCTAATCCTGGCTGGCGGCCTTTTGTGGCCACACTCTCGAAAGCCGCTTTTCGGCAAGGTGATGTGCCAGATAAGCACACCTATGCTCTTTCCCAAAAAGCACTACAAGAAGTGTTTGCTGTCTTAAGCAGCTTTTACAATTATCTCATGCAAGAAGATATTATGGAAGTCAATCCTATTGCCCAGATTAGACAAAAAGGTAAATTCTTACGCAAGCACCAAACCAAAGCCAAAATCCGGCGCTTGTCTGAGCGGCAATGGCAGACCGTGATTGAAACCGCTGAAAGCATGGCCGATGAAAACTCTGCTTTACATGAACGTACTTTATTTATTATGACGGCACTCTTTGCGATGTATTTACGAATCTCAGAATTAGCGGCCAGTAAGCGTTGGATTCCTAAAATGTGTGATTTTTATCGAGATCATGACGGCCGCTGGTGGTTTAAAGTGGTGGGCAAAGGTAATAAGGAACGGGATATTGCCGTCAGCGATACCATGCTCACCGCCTTAAAACATTACCGAAAGTATTTAGGGCTGTCCGTGCTGCCCTCGCCTGCCGATCAATCACCCCTACTGCCTAAACAAATCGGCAAAGGCCCGATCAGCAGTACCACTTATATCCGTGAGATTGTACAGACCTGTTTTGATGAGGCCAAAATACGCTTAGAAAAAGCAGGGTTTTGTGAAGAAGCTGAAGGACTCTTAGATGCCACCGTACACTGGTTACGTCATACCGGTATCTCAGAGGATGTGAAGCACCGGCCCCGTGAACATGTAAGGGACGATGCGGGACATAGTTCCAGCGCGATTACCGATAAATACATTGATGTCGAACTGAAAGCGCGTCATGCCAGTGCCAAATGGAAAAAGGTTAAAAGCAATGGTTGATCATACCCTTTTGGCACATTATCAAGTAAACCGATTAATTACCTTATTTTTAAAGTCATTAGAATCAAGCGTAGTGGGTATTAATGCTATATCCTCTCCAACTTTTGATTTTTTAGAAAAAGCTTTTCTTTGAGTTATAGAACGATTTAAACCCCTATTGGCCAGGTTGCTGGTATCTTTTGTACTATCAATCACTACAGAACTCGCTTTTAATAGGGACTCTTCACGTTTTTGAATAGCAGATTCTAAATGATCAAAAAAAGCACTCCTAGCGCTTTTAAAAAGTTCGAGCGCATTCTTTTCATGTATGGGACTTATACGATGGTAGTCTGCGCCATGTGCTATTAAAAAACAACATGCTTTAATTTCACCCCTAATCGCTGCATACATTAAAGGAGTAACACCATTCTTATCACCCGCATCAATTTGTATATCGCGTTGCTGCAACAGATACTCTAATAACTCGGTCGAACCTGCGCAATATACAGCAAAATGCAGTGGCTTTAATTGATTCTCCGTAAAACTTTTATTAACATCCATACCGTTTTTAACGAATTTTTGCACTTTTTCAAGATCTAATCGTTGTAGCGCTTTAAGTTGTTTAGTTTCTGAAGAAAAAGAAAAGTATTTTTCGAACATAGACTCAACCCTCATTTAAAAAGTTATCAACACCTAACACCTCTTTACAACAGAGGCATGATATGTTGCCATTTTAGCAAATTTGAATCGGTTAAAACATGATACAAAGTGTAATGAGAATTGCCTATCCAATGCTGATAGGCAACTTGGTACCGCAGAGTCAAAGCAGCAGTAAAATTTAAAATCTCCTGCCTCCTTTCCTCTTCAGTTTGCCATGTGTTAAAAAGATAGCGCTCAATAGGGGGTATAGGCCTTTGGTTTTCAGTTTGAGTAAACTCATTGAATAGCTTTGCTCTCTCTGGCTGGTTTTTATTGATAAACAAAGCATTTTCCAGGACTTTAAAGCGCGATTTTTTAGCTTCCAAATGAGATTCAAGCTGGGCCGTATTAGATAGTTCATGGAAAGCCGCCTCTATTTGATGGTCATGGGCTACAAAGTGGTTACAGAAATCGGCATATAACAGTGT
>JBEPVU010000166.1:0-5137 GCA_041690855.1 Gammaproteobacteria bacterium
ACCCCCATCCTAACCTTCCCCCTGAAAGGGGGAAGGAATAATACGCAATTTTAAAGTGCGTTCAGGATATACCGCATTGCCTCATCAAATCACCTAACTTTAGCAAGCCGCCTTAAGCTTTCCTTAAGGTTTGGCTGTTATAATTGCAAAATAAAAAGTCATTTTAGCAATTTTATTTAGGGGGATTTTATGTTCAAGGCTCACAATTCTCAATCATCAGTGGGAAGCATAAACACCGAATTGTTAGCCATGCAATTCCGTACAATATTAGGTGTAACAATAGGTATACAACAATGGCAGATACCAACTATAGAAATCAAGAATAGGATAATTCATATTTCTTTTTTAAGTCAAACACAAAATATTAACGTTGATGATATCTTTAACGTCTTAAAGAAGAATCCGCAGATAAATGCCTGTGGACTAAGACACGCTACAAGTAGCAAACTCATCACTGTAACAGTAGAGAACTATTCCAACTTTTTAAGTGGATTGCAAGAATTAGCCAACCTAACACAAAATAATCAAAGGTTCTCTCAGTACCAGCCGCAACAAGCGACACAACAATATAATCAAAGCTTCCCTCAGACCCACCAGCCGCAACAAGCAATACAACAATATAATCCAATGTTCTCTAAGCCACAGCAGCAGCAGAATAATTTATCTTCATCACAGCAGTCATTTCAACAAACTACTCCAGCACCCCAGCAAATGACGCAACTCGATTATTGTAATCAGGTGTCTACTTTAATGAAGCAATTACTTAATATATATGAAAATTCAAATGCGCTTACTGTTACCATTCAGAATAATGCAATAATTAGTATTAATTTTGATGAGATACTTATTAGTGAGTTTCAAAAAGCATTGCAGACAGTATTTTCAGAGAGCGAATCAAGTGCATACGGTTTACAATGCTTTAAGAATGAGGAAAATTGTCAGATAACTGTACCCTACAACGTCTGGAATGGTTTTTTGGCTCTTCTAAATCAAAAATATCAGCGAAAATTATTTGAGCAATCCAATAGCTTCAATAATAATCAACAGCAAAACAAAAACAAACCTTTTTAATAAAATCAATAACCCACCAGCGGCAAAATCATTTTGCCGCTGTTTTCTTAAAACTCATTTTACCTTCCACACCTTTCACTAACCGCTGAATATTCTCATAATGCCGCGCGATTAAAATTAAGCTGATTATTACTATCGCCACGAATTCAGGTATTGTACAGATAAAGAAAGCGCATACCGGCGCTAAAATAGCGGCAGTCAATGCAGCTAGTGAAGAATAACGAAAAACAACAACCATGATCAGCCAGACCGTCAGCGCAAACAAAGCCACCGGCCACGCCAACGCCAGCATGACGCCTAGCGCCGTTGCTACACCTTTACCACCTTTAAAACCAAAAAAAAGGGGAAATAAATGACCTAAAAAGGCCGCTACAGCGATAAAAGACACTTCTATAGAGGAAAAACCTAGTAATTTTGCTAATAAAATGGGAATAACACCTTTTAAGGCGTCCCCTAATAAGACTATAATAGCGAGTTTTTTACCGCCAAAGCGCAATATATTAGTAGCGCCTGGATTACCAGAACCTTGTGTGCGTGGATCGGGTAAATGCATTAATTTGCAAATGATAATCGCACTGGAGAGCGATCCCAAAAGATAAGCGAAAATAATAAAACTAATAAATATTAACATAATGTACCTATTAAAAATTAAGGCTATTGCATGAATCCTAAATCTGACAATTTAATCTGGATCGACCTTGAAATGACAGGGTTAGATACTGATAACGACCTCATTCTGGAAATCGCCACTATCGTCACCGATGCCCGGCTTAACATTCTAGCGGAGGGGCCTAATTTAGCAATCCGTCAATCGAATGAAATGCTGGCGGGCATGGATAATTGGAATACGCGCCAGCATCATGGTTCCGGCCTGGTTGAACGGGTACGCGCCAGCACTATTTCTGAAGAACAGGCGCAAGCGGAAACCATTGAATTTTTAATGTTATATATCCCGCCCGGCAAATCACCCATGTGCGGCAATAGTATTTGCCAGGATCGGCGCTTTTTATACCGCTGTATGCCCAAACTGGAACAATATTTTCACTATCGCAACCTGGACGTTAGTTCTGTTAAAGAACTAGCCGTGCGCTGGGCGCCGGATATTCTACAAGGTATTAAAAAAGAATCGCGACATCGCGCTTTAGATGATGTACGAGACTCTATCAATGAATTACGTTATTATCGCGAACAATTTTTTAAAGTATGAGGCTATTATGGCAAGTTACAGCACTAACGAAATAAAACCTGGCATGAAAGTAATGATCGATAACGATCCCTGCAATATCCTGGAAAATGAATATGTTAAGCCAGGCAAAGGACAGGCTTTTAATCGCATTAAAATTCGTAATTTGAAAACCGGCCGCGTGGTTGAGCGCACGTTTAAATCGAATGATAGTTTAGAAGCAGCAGACGTTATGGATGTTGAAGTGCAATATCTTTATAACGATGGCCAACATTGGCATTTTATGGTGCCTGATACGTTTGAACAACATGCCGCCGATGAAACAGCAGTCGCTGATATTAAATTATGGTTAAAAGAACAAGACATGTGCACCATGACCTTATGGAATGGCCAGCCCTTAAACATTACACCGCCTAATTTTGTTATTTTAGCTATTACTGAAACAGATCCAGGTCTAAAAGGCGATACTTCTGGCGGCGGTGGTAAACCCGCCACGCTGGAAACAGGCGCTGTCGTGCGTGTGCCGCTATTTGTGCAGATTGGCGATTTAATTAAAGTGGATACGCGTACAGGGACTTACTTATCGCGCGCCTAACCTTATAGGTGATTTCCCTATATCTAAATCAGTACTTCCCCTAGCTGTAAATTGGCGCAGCTGCGCTATTATCAACTTAATCAACTGCATATTTTTTGTTCTCAAAAAGGAACAAAATCATTATAGAAACACAGGAGGTTTTTTATGAAATTATTTCGCAGCTTATGGGCATTGCTTGATAATGACTCTATGGACATTACTCAAATTGAAGCTTCTGCCGAACTCCAACAAGAACCTGAAACAGAAGTTACTATTGAACACACTATTCAAACCAGCTATGACTATTCAAATATTATTAATTTGTTAGACTATATCAACGTAAAAAAACGAGCTTATTGAATTAGCGCTGACAATTTATGCACGACATAACATGGCAACCTACTGCCGCTTTAGAAACATTGCGTTTACGCGCTGAACTTATCGCTAAAATTCGTCATTTTTTTCAATTACGCGGCGTATTAGAAGTAGAAACGCCTTTACTCTCTCATGCCACCGTAACTGATTTGCATCTGCAAAGTTTTACCAGTACCTATCAATTAGCTAATGGCACTGCAAAAGAAACCTTATATTTGCAGACTTCGCCTGAATTTGCCATGAAACGTTTATTAGCGGCTGGCAGCGGGCCGATTTTTCAAATCTGCAAAGCCTTTCGTAATAATGGCGAAAGCGGCCGTTGGCATAATCCTGAATTTACTATGATGGAATGGTATCGTCCGGGTTTTAATCACCATGATTTAATGGATGAAATGGATGCTTTATTACAGGAAATTTTAAAAGTCGAACCAGCGGAAAGGTTCAGTTATGCCGCATTATTTGAAAAATATCTAAATATTAATCCTCATAGCAGCACGGCGGCAGAATTAAACGCTATTGCACAGCAATGCAATATCGCCGAAATTCCGCACTTTGATAAAAATAATAAAGATAATGGGTTATTTTTATTAATGAGCCATATTATTGAACCACAGATTGGCCAGACCACTCCCATTTTTATTTACGATTTTCCGGCTTCGCAAGCGGCGCTGGCAAAAATCCGCGCCGATAATCCGCCTGTTGCCGAACGCTTTGAAGTTTATTATCAAGGCATTGAACTGGCGAATGGTTTCCATGAATTAACCGATGCGGCAGAACAGCGCGACCGTTTTATTAATGATTTAGCTTTGCGTAAAAAATTAAATTATCCTTCCGTTCCTATCGATGAGCACTTACTAGCCTCCCTTTCTCACGGTTTGCCCGACTGCGCTGGCGTTGCCTTAGGTATTGATCGTTTGATGATGCTGGCATTGAATAAAAAAAATATTGGCGATGTGGTGAGTTTTACTATTAATACAGCCTGAAATTGCTTTAACCGGATTATATAGCCAAAGCAGTTGAATTTTCAGGTTTTCTTATTTTTTTTCTGTCATCCTGAGGAACAGCGTGACGAAGGATCTCCTACTATTGGCGCCAGACCAGGGAGATCCTTCGTCGTTACACTCCTCAGGATGACAGTAAAAAATGGGAAAATTCATTCGTGACGACTCTATAAGAACTCAATAAAACTATTGAATTTATTATAAAATAAATATAAAATGTCTTAACGTTTAATTTTGGTAATAAAAAGGAATAATTTATGCTAATTAGCATAAAATTTGGGCATAATTATTTTTTAGCAAAGCATCAATGATTTAATAGAGGCCATCATTCGTATGACGTATGATTTTCTAAATATTTTACGCGCTAATACCGGCCATGATTGGGAATGGCTATATCCGCTGCAAACTCGCTTTCGTTTACAGCGTGTCGCTCCCTTATGCGTGGTTACGCCTGGCGAATTAGCCTGGTTAAAATATAATCGCCCGTTTAATAAACCGGGGCTACGTTATTACTATGCGCCCGTTGATCACACCGGCGCTTATAACCTTGAGCGCTTTATTAATCATTATTTAAAAAACGTCAAAACACAACTGGCGAGAGAATGGCCAGCTGTCCAGATTGATTTAGATGGCTGGCCGGAAATGCAATTGAAAAAATATTATGGGCTGCAATTTTACATCGTTGCGGTTTTAAAATTAACGGGGGATTTAACCCTACGTAAATCAGGCAGCGTATGCGATGCTGTTATAACACCTGATCTTTTTCAAACGTTAAGTTATGACGCACAGCTTGCTGTTAATGATTATCTTTGCACACTCGGCATTAGTAATTGTGATTTAACGAAAGGAACATTAACGGTAACGTCTTCCATCAGTTCTAAATTCTGGACGGTCAATTTTTCTACACCCGTGACAACCGGCAAAACCATGCAT
>JBEPVU010000167.1:0-5117 GCA_041690855.1 Gammaproteobacteria bacterium
TAAGTAATATGCAATCTTTCTATCAAAAAACTACACAATCTCCAGCTGAGCTTTTAGAAAATGCGGTATTAGCTGACGATATAGAGCAATTGAAAGAGGAGTTTAAAAACTGTTCGCCAGAAATTTTGAACAATTATTCTGATTGCAATAAAAAGCGTGATACGCTTTGGCATATTGCCCTAGCATGTCGATGTTGGAAAAGTTTAAGCTTTTTATTAGAGCAGGCTGAATATATTAATGATAAAGAAAATGCAGCTGGTAAATTTTTATCTGATTATGTAAAAATAGTTCAAAAAAAAGAAAAAGGTGAAATTTCACAGAAAATTTGTCAAGAAATATTGGCGAAAATTTACCTTGGAAATGACATTAAAAATAAAGGAAATTCGAAAAAATACAGACCAGAAATACCTATTCAATTATTAGATAAGCCTACTAATTATAGCGGAATTTATAGTGCAATTTCTCCTCAACAGGTAATTACCCCCGAAAGTTGGATTGTTGCTATTGGGCGAAAAAAGCATGCCCTGCATGTTTTTTTAGTGATTGAAGGGATAACAGATGAAAAAGGCTCTAGGCAATTCCAAATAGGTGAATTGTTTATGCATAAATATAAGGAAGGTTATGCATATATTGAGTATAAATTATTTAATGTTGTTGATTTACGTAATATGCCAGAAAAACTTAAAAGAAAATTTGGAGAAAATATTATTTATCAAGACTGCTGGAGTTTGCAGCGAAAACAAGCTGAAAAACTCATTCAAGATGTTCTTTCTGATAAATGCGCAGATAATATACGATATCATATATTGGGTAATACAATACTCAAGTCTACAAGTGAAGATACGTATAATTGTTTTTCCTGGGCGTGCGAAAAGTTGCATAATTTAAATGATCAAAGGATAAAACTTCCTGAAAAAATAACTGATTGTATTGCTGCGCAAACAAGCTTGTATATTCAAGGAGATCAAGAGTATACGAGTCCGCAATGTATGCTTATATGAATCAGTTGTAGTGAATATTCAACTGCTACTTATTCGATGCTATTGTTATCTGGTTTCATCGGCAGTCAAGGTATCAATAGCTACAATCAAACCTTACCACGCAATTCATCTAGGATTAACTTAGTATTAAGCTTGCTGTCTAAGATGCCATAAATACTTTCAACCACATCGATCTGCTCAACTTTTTTAGCTACTAAAGAGCAATTTTTTATTGCAAAATCTAACATTGTGCCTGGCCGTATCTCTAATTGTTCACGCAAAATATTAGGAATAGTACCCCGTCCTCTTTTTAGTAACTACAGCTTTCATAACAACGCTTCTTAAAATATATTAGTAAATAAGTATGTTTTCATACCAGCTTATAACATACTTTGTAGCCCTATATGCTAATAAAGCAAAAACTATTAAGATACAGAATTTAAGTTACAAGAAAATTAAAATAAACTATGCAGGAAAACAATATAATACCACTACCCTTACCTAAGCAAGCTGGCGACCGCCTCTGGTTTGGCCATTTACCCGGCAGCAGTTTAGCCTTAGCCGTGAGTAATATCGTGCGTGAACATCAAGGCGTTGTGCTGGTGATTACCGCCGATATGGCGGCGGCTAATCGTTTAGAACAGGCGCTAACTTTTTTTGCGCCGGATATTACAGTGCTGAGTTTTCCCGATTGGGAAACTTTGCCTTACGATACCTTTTCACCGCACCAGGATATTGTTTCGCAGCGTTTATTAACGCTCTCTCGCTTACCAACGTTAACGCAAGGTATTTTAATCGTACCGATGACAACGTTATTACAACGCCTGCCGCCGCGCAGTTATATCAGCGGCAGTAGTTTTAATTTAAGTAAAGGCGATAAAATTAATTTAGCTGAAATGCGCCGGCAGTTAGAACACAGTGGTTATCGTTGTGTTAATCAAGTGATGGAGCATGGTGAATTTGCCGTGCGCGGCGCTATTTTAGATTTATTTCCCGCTGGCAGCGCCTTACCTTACCGCATTGATTTATTTGATGATGAAGTCGATACGCTGCGCACGTTTGATCCCGAAACACAACGTTCGCAGGATACGGTAGAAAAAATTAAATTATTGCCCGCACGCGAATTTCCGTTGACGGATGCGGCAATTACTCGTTTTCGGCAAAACTGGCGTGAGCAATTTGCTGGCAATCCCGCTGCCTGTCCTATTTACGAAGACGTCAGTCAGGGTTTTGCGCCGGCGGGTGTTGAGTATTATTTACCGTTATTTTTTGAGCAGACACAAACGTTATTCGATTATTTACCCACTAAAACATTAGTATTGCGCATAGAAAATGTTGAGCAACAAGGTGAACGCTTCTGGGCGGAAATCAATGAACGTTACGAACAACATTGTCACGATATTCTGCGCCCTTTATTAGAACCAGCCAAAATCTATTTACGATTAAATGATTTATTGGCGGCCTTAAAACAATTTACGCAAATTTATCTGCAAGCCGATGCTTACGCAGAAAAAGCCGGCCACCTTAATTTCACGGCGCAAAAATTACCAGCGCTGGCAATTAATTATAAAGCCGAGCAGCCATTAGGGTTATTACAGGATTTTATTCAAAATACTGAAAAAAGAATTTTATTTTGCGTCGAATCTCCCGGCCGTCGGGAAGCCTTAAATGATTTATTAAAAACGATCGCTATTTATCCGGCAGTCATTAATAGCTGGCAGGAATTTATGGCCAGCGATCAACCATTAGGTATTACAATCGCATCGCTGGATGAAGGCACAGTGATTGATGAATTAAAGATTGCTTTAATTGCCGAACCTGATTTATTCGGCCAGCAGGTGATGCAAAAGCGCCGTCGCCGCGCAAAAACGTTTGATAATGATGCGATGGTGCGTAATTTAGCCGAATTAAATATCGGTTCACCCATTGTGCATATTGAACATGGCGTTGGCCGTTATAGGGGATTACAAACCCTCACTGTCGGTGAAGTGCAAAGCGAATTTGTTACGCTGGAATATGCTAATCAGGATAAATTATATGTGCCGGTTTCCTCTCTGCATTTAATCAGCCGCTATAGTGGCGTGGATATGGAACACGCTCCCGTGAATCGTTTAGGCACAGAACAATGGGAAAAAGCTAAACGCAAAGCCGCCGAACAAGTGAATGATGTAGCGGCTGAATTATTAGAGATTTATGCCCGCCGCGCCGCACGCAAAGGCCACGCTTTCAAGCAACCGGATAATGATTACGCCGCTTTTGCAGCCGGTTTCCCTTTTGAAGAAACACCCGATCAACAACAAGCGATTAACGAAGTATTAGCCGACATGGTGAGCGAGCAGCCCATGGATCGCTTAATTTGTGGTGATGTGGGTTTTGGTAAAACCGAAGTCGCCATGCGTGCGGCTTTTATGGCAGTGCATGAAGGCAAGCAAGTGGCGATTTTAGTACCGACAACCTTATTAGCACAGCAGCATTATCAAACCTTTAAAGATCGTTTTGCCGATTGGCCGATACAAATTGAAGTGATCTCACGTTTCCGCACGGCGCAGGAACAAAAAATGGTATTAGAAAAAGTAAATTTAGGTACGATAGATATTTTAATCGGCACACACAAATTAATTCAAAAAGATGTTAAATTTAATAATTTAGGCTTATTAATTATTGATGAAGAACATCGTTTCGGCGTACAGCAGAAAGAAAAATTAAAAGCCTTGCGATCGGAAGTGGATATTCTTACCCTCACGGCAACACCCATTCCACGTACCTTAAATATGGCAATGTCGGGTTTGCGGGAACTTTCTATTATTGCCACGCCACCGGCACGGCGCTTATCGATTAAAACCTTTGTGCGTGAACGTCAGTCCGCGCTCATCCGTGAAGCCATCATGCGCGAATTATTACGTGGCGGTCAGATTTATTTTTTACATAACGAAGTACAGACCATTGAAAAAATAGCTAATGAATTGGCTGCCTTAGTGCCGGAAGCGCGCATCGGCATTGCGCACGGACAAATGCACGAGCGCGAATTAGAACGAGCGATGGCGGATTTTTATCATAATCGTTTTAACGTACTGCTGTGCACCACGATTATTGAAACCGGCATTGACGTGCCGACCGCCAATACCATTATTATGGATCGCGCCGATAAATTTGGCTTAGCGCAATTACATCAATTACGCGGCCGCGTAGGGCGTTCGCATCATCAAGCGTATGCTTATTTAATGACGCCGAATAAAAAATCCATGACAGCCGATGCCTTAAAACGTTTAGATGCCATTGCCGCCTTAGAAGATTTAGGCGCAGGCTTTACCTTAGCAACGCACGATTTAGAAATTCGCGGCGCCGGTGAATTATTAGGTGAAGAGCAAAGCGGCAATATGCAGGCAATTGGTTTTTCATTGTATATGGAATTATTAGAACGTGCGGTTGCTGCGTTAAAATCCGGCAAAATACCTGATTTAACCAAATCACTGAATCAAGGCGCAGAAATTGATATGCAGATGACGGCTTTAATTCCTGAAGATTATCTGCCGGATGTTCACACGCGGTTAATTTTTTACAAACGCATTGCCAGTGCAAAAGAAGCGGATACTTTGCGCGAATTACAGGTTGAATTAATCGATCGCTTTGGCTTATTGCCGCAGCCGATTAAAAATTTATTTGCGATCACGGCGCTCAAATTAATCAGCCAACCCATCGGTATCCGTAAAATAGAAGCCAGCGCTAACGGTGGAAGAATTGAATTTAATGAAAAACCTAACGTTGATCCTATGGCTATTATTAAATTAATTCAGGCACAACCGAAAATTTATAAATTAGACAGCAGACAGCGATTACATTTCACCTGGCCGGAAACAGCGGCGGTAGATAGAGTAGAGAGAGTGCGGGAATTGTTGCTAAAATTCAGTCTTATTTAAAGTTTGAATAGTAGCCATTGATAAACCAGTGGCTGTGGCGATAATCTCTATGGCAACTCCCTGTTTGAGCATATTAAGA
The DNA here is from genome assembly GCA_041690855.1 of Gammaproteobacteria bacterium. GTDB lineage: Bacteria > Pseudomonadota > Gammaproteobacteria > CAIUAS01 > CAIUAS01 > CAIUAS01. The sequence continues at coordinate 4,977 of JBEPVU010000167.1, forward strand.
GCGACTTGCTTAATGCCTTCCTCAAGCCCTTGAGTGCGTCCTTCCTCAAGCCCTTGAGTACGTCCTTCCTCAAGTCCTTGAGTGCGTCCTTTCTCAATGCCTTTCTCCAGTCCTTTTAATTCGGCTTTCTGTAAAGCAGCC
>JBEPVU010000168.1:0-5102 GCA_041690855.1 Gammaproteobacteria bacterium
AAGTGAAATAGGTTTAATGCTGTGGCGCCTTTTAAAACAAGCTTATCTTTTAGAAAAGATTGCTCCATAAGCGTTGATAGAAGTTCGATTAAGCGTAGCGTTTTTTCTAGCATTTCTGAGCGGAAACCCGTTATTTCTGCTTGTTGTGTTAATATTTCCAGCGCTATAGTCACAAGGGTTCCTCCCATGATTTTTCTATGATTGCATTAGGCACAATAAGGTTCCAGCGTTTTTGCAGTTGGTTGGGTCGTTGACGGTTTTTGTCCATGTAGCGAGGTTGTTTGGGGATATTTTTTTCTAAGGTTTGTAAAAAATGTTCCTCCACCATAAAAGTTTCGCGATATTGTTCCAAATAAAAACCAACCTTGGCAGTAGTAGTAGAGTTATTTAATAAAAGGGTATATTCAAGTACTTTGCCAATATCAAAATACCCAACACTTTCTAAAGAGCGCCATATTTCTTCCCATCCAAAGCCGAGGTCGGGTCGATCTAATAAATCAACTAAAGTTCGTTCATAACTAGTTACCAATATTGGCGTATTAGGCTGATTTTCTTGTTTAACTAAAAAGCGCTCTTGATGAGTTTCGCGTAATTTTTTAGGGAATAGCACAGCTTGGTATTCACCATTTTGAAAATATAACTTTGGGATTTCATAATGAGTTGAATAGATAAAGCGAGAAGCTACTGAGTAAGTATGTCCATAGAATGCGAGTGCTGTATGGTGGCTTATTACGCCGTCCTTGGCTAATTTTGCAGCAATTAAATAGGGTGAGAAAGTATATTTTTGGGCTTCTTCAACGCCTGGAGGGGCGACTGCATATAGCCCACGTTTGATACGCGTGATTTTGCCTTTAGTTTGGTGGTATCGAAGAAGTGCTTTCAAAGTGTTATTACTGCGTGTTCCTGTTGCATTGATAAATTGTTGGAATTCATCCACTGTAAAGACGGGGTGATGAACAAAAAAGCTTTGTAGACTCATACTTAACAATATCCCTAGTAAGTATTAATATTATTAGCCTTTATTCTGGATTTTGTCAAATAAAGCTTAGGCACGTAAGCTGGTTTTTAGGGGGCGTATACGGGGACATCTACAGACAACGAAAGACAATATGGACGCTTAAGGTTGTCCCCTGTAACTGCTTGATTAATCTTGTCTTTGATTGTCTTTGGGGACTGGGGTAAATCCTCATTCTGGCATTCGAATCCCCTTGGGGACGCCAATGTTAATATTGGCAAGTCAGTTTGACCAAGGTAAGTTTAACAGTTTTTATTTCAATTTTTCATGAATTTATTATTAATAATTAAGACGTCCTTATATATTGAAACTGAATCAATTATCTAATTAATTCATAAAATTCAGTCAATGTTATAATTAAAAAATCTTGCTTTAAACTATTTTAACCAGCTCTGAATATTTCCTAAGCTTTTTATCTGCCGTCAGAAATATTAATGGCTCACTCATTGCTTGTGCAATAAGAATGCGATCAAAAGGATCTTTATGTAAATTGGGTAATCGATGTACTTCATTAACATGTTTTACATTTAATTGTAATTCTAAAAAGCCACTCTCTGAAATTGCTGCTGTCAAAGCATCTATATCAACATCTAACTTTCCAATTTTTGCTTTAATAGAGGCTTCCCAAATAGAAACGCTGCTTATATAAACCTCAGCTGCGTCTAAAATTAATGCACGTGCTGCTGCTGAAAGTTTTTGATCGTCTTTAATGCTCCAAAGATAAATGTGGGTATCTAATAATAAGCGCATTTATTGTCCTTCAAAATCTGCCATGATATCGTCTGGTAATGGTGCATCAAAATCTTTAGCAATTTTGATCTTTCCTTTGAGTACACCAAACTTACGCGGCCTAGGTTTGGTAAAAGGCACTAGCTTAACAGCAGGTTTCCCTGCTTTTGCAATGACAACTTCTTCGCCGTGTAGGGCGGCATCAACCAATTTAGAAAATTGGGTTTTAGCTTGATGGATGTTCACAGTTTGCATGGCAGCACCTTTAAAGTGGACTAAGTTTAGTCTAGTCTAAAATAGATAAGACTACAAGCCTTAAAACGGCTTAATTTATACTCACGTAAAATAGCTTCAGTTAGTATTAACTTTCCAATCTGTCCAATATTCGACTGATGCGCTCGCATTGCTTACGGTCTATTTGTAGAAAAGCAAATGCATCAATACTGTGAAAAGGTAAGCTGGAACGTTGCCAGGACGATCAAAAATTAACAATACTTCTAAATTTTATCGCTAGTTAGCTAAAATAGGTGCTTATCATCCATGGATGCTTTTGCTACTTTTGATTGGCGATAGTGACAAATATATGTCTGTTACAGCCTGTGAAACTCTGGTTGAGCAGGCTAAAAATACAGATCAGCAAGCAGAAATAATCATTTATCCAGGAGCAGGCCACTCTTTTGATCAACCAAATTTAAAACCTTGGACGAATCCTGCGGTACGCTCTAATGCGGTGAACCGAGTACCTGTTTTTTTATTAGATAAATCCGGCTTAACTATTAAAAGTATAAATAAACTTTCCGCTCTTATTGTTCCTAATTTCTACAATAGGGTTGAATGTTATAAAATTAGCAATAATGGTCAAATAGCTGTTTCCCCAGCCAAGTAACCTTAGTCATGTAAATAATGTGAAAATTTAAAATTGAGAAAAGTATGAATTATGAAAATCAACTAAAAAAAGTAATCGAGTTTATCGGAAAACACCTTGACGAAAAACTTACTCTAATTCAGTTAAGCAATATTGCCTGCTTTTCAAAATATCATTTTCATCGCTTATTTACGGCTTATACTGGTTTATCTTTGCAACAATATATACGCTGGCTTCGCTTAAAACGAGCAGCACACCAACTAATTATTGATAAAGATAAAACAATTATTGAAATTACAATCAATGCTGGGTTTGAATCTCATGAAGCTTTTACTCGTGCATTTAAACAAGTGTGTGGCGAAAGCCCTCGCGAGTTTAGGTCTCAATTAAGCTGGTATATTTGGGAAAAACCACCGTATTGTTTGCCTAAACAACAAGGTGAAATAATGATAAATGTAGCTATTAAAAATATACAAGCAAGACGTCTGGCTGTCTTGGAGCATCGTGGTGATCCTAAAAAAGTAGGAGATAGCGTTAATAAATTAATTAACTGGGCAAAATCGCAAGTGATGAACTTGAAACCCAAAGCTGGAGAAGCCTTTGCTTTCGCTTATGATGATCCTAAAACAACCGAACCAGCAGAGTTTCGTTTTGATTTGGGAATTACTGTGCCAGAGCAGTTGAAACTTGAAGGTGATATCGTTGAAAAACGCTTACCTGCTGGCCGTTATGCAGTAGCAATGCATAAAGGCTCGCGGGACAATATTGGCGACACTGTCTATAGTTTATATCGTGACTGGTTACCTAATTCTAAAGAAGAATTAGGTGATTTACCCTGTATCTTTTGTTATTACAACTTTGATCACGAAGTTGCTGAAACAGAATTACTGACTGAGTGTTGGTTATTGTTAAAAGGTTGACATTATAATCTATCGCCAGGCATCAAGCCTTAGATGCTGGCGGTAGGTATATTGAAAAAGCTGCTCTAAGAATGAATTTAAAATGATTCCCAGTTATTCACAGTATCAGCAATCAATGACACTACATCACGATTCAGGTTCGGCCTCTCTGATACCGGGTTGTAATGAATAAGTTGTAATAAACATAATAAATCCATCAACTTTGCTTGTTTTTTCCAGTGAGGCGGTAAATGAAATCCATCGGCTTGAATGCCAGCAATAAAATTGTTTTCATAACAAGCAGGCAATTTGTGACTATATCTCAGCATCATGCCGATATCGAGTAAGTAAGTGCCTGCAAAAGCAAATTCCCAATCTAAAATAGCTGCGATTTTCCACTTATTATTGACTTGTTTCACTAATGTAAATGCGAATGACTACAGTTCGGCTATTATTTTTAAATATCACTTTATAATTGGTATTAGCGCAGCCTTCAGATAAGAGAATTAACTGGTCAATGGCAGCGTTTGTGTAGGGAGCCAGTAGAATGGCGGCAGTGCCGATCTCTAAATCAGCATGTGCTTTAAAACGCTCCCAATGGATTTTAAGAATAGGTTCATGCATCTTTTATAGCCTATAAAATCAAAGAGTTAGCTATTTATTACCGCTAATTTTTGCCCTTATTGACTATTTTAAAGTGGCACTTTAAAATAGTCAAATGTATATTCGACGTGATATTTCTTTAGAACTGGAACAAGCATCCGCTTGGATTCAGATATTACTAGGCCCACGGCAGTGTGGAAAAAGCACATTGTTTGCTTCTCTTGTATCTGAAGAAAATCACTATCAGGAAATCACTTTCGATGATTTGCAGTTACGTCAACTTGCCAATCGTGATCCAGCACTTTTTTTGCATCAGTTTGAACCACCGCTTTTATTAGATGAAATTCAATATGTTCCTAATCTTTTTCCTGAGCTCAAAAAAAGAATAGATGAACTGAAACGAACGGCAACATTTCAATCTAAGCTTAAAATAGAACCTAAGGTATTATTTCGTTTGACAGGTTCAAACCAGATTTTAATGGATAAAAATATTAAAGAAAGTTTAGCAGGACGGGCATCCTATTATTACTTAAATACATTAACGGTACATGAAATACTTAATGCATTACCTGAAACTAAAATTAACGTTATTCTTTTTAAAGGCGGTTGGCCTGAACTTTATACAAATCCTAGTATTTCAGTCATTCATTATTTAAATGATTATATTCGCACGTACGTTGAGAAAGATATTTTTCTCAGTGCGGGTATTCAAAAAATAACTGTATTGCATACTGTTTTAAGCTTGTTAGGCGCTAGAACAGGACAGTTACTTGATTTTTCTGACATTGCACGAGACAGTGGCATTAGTTCAGTGACTGTTAAAGAATGGATCGGCTTACTAGAACGCGCAGATTTAGCTTATCTGTTAAGGCCTTATTTCAGTAATCTTAATAAACGTCTTATTAAAACGCCTAAATTATATTTTTTGGATACTGGTCTGGCGGTTAGATTACAAGGTTGGCAGGATTCAACGCCATTGTTTAATAGCTGT
>JBEPVU010000169.1:0-5091 GCA_041690855.1 Gammaproteobacteria bacterium
GATATTCCCCTAGAAAAAGTAGCGCCTATCATAAGGGTGTGGCGCTAATCGTCTTCATTGTCCTCACTCACTCTTGCAATAATGGCGCTATTAATACATTTCTTAAGAGAAGATTTATTGACAGGTTTTGCCAGAACGGTAACAAACCCTTGAGAGATAAAATAATCTGCGTCATGTTCTGCCGCGTGTGATGTTACAGCGATAAAAATAGGATTCGTATTCACCTTTTCTTGAATTAATTTTTTAGTTTCTACGCCGTTTCTATCCGGCAAGGTAATATCCATAAGGATGATATCGTAATTTTTTTGACGAGCCAGTTCGACCGCCTCTGCAGAGGTTGAAGCAATGTCAACTTCATGGTGATGTTCTTCTAAATAATGTTTTACCATTTTCTGAGCGAATACATCATCCTCTACCAGCAGTATTGAACACGTAACCTCTGAAAATCGATCTTCTTCATCAAGTAAAGCATCATCAATATTTGAATCAGCCTTAGAGTAAGGAACTTTGATAATAACGGATGTACCTTCTTTAAGTGCGCTTATTATTTCTAATGTTCCACCCGAAGCCTCCACTCGCATTTTCGCTTGAGGTAATTGTAAAGAAGGTTTCAAGTAATTACTGGGGGTGTCTTTACTGATGCTGAGTAAAGTTTCAAAAATATGTTCTAATTGTGACTTTGCTATTCCTACACCATAGTCTTGTACGGTGATGAATAATAAACTCTTATCTTGCTGTTCTTCTGAATTCACATTAATTTTAACAATACCGTCTGTTTCGCTAAATCGGATAGCATTTCCTATAATAACGCGCAGTGCCTCATATACATTGTTATAATCTACAATCATTTCTTGAGGAACATCTGGGTTAATATTGATGTGAATATCAACTTTGCTTTTATTGGGATAGGTACTATTGTCTATAGCCAACGTAATGAGTTCATTAATATTTGATAATTCAAATCTTGATCGAGTAGATTCTGTTTGTAACCGATGCAGTTCGCCTAAATTGATAAGCGAATTAAGCGCACGATGAGATTCTGCTTTTGTTTGTTCATTCTGAGCATATAACTGTTTAAATAAACTTTGTATTTTTTTCATTTCCTCCTGCTTACCTGCCTTATGAAATAAATCAATCTCATCATAAAAGGCATTTTTTAAATTATTCCAAAGCTCATTAGTGCTATCTACACTATAAATAATATTACTGACAGGATTTCTAATTTCATGTGATGCGGTGGCTAAAAATTCTGATTTTGAGCGATAAGCTTCTTCAGTTTTCTTTATCTGCTCATTTAAAGCATCTTGAGCTTGTTTTAAATCGGAAATGTCAATAGCCACACCTAAAACACCAACAACTTCGCCTTCCTTATTCCTTAAAGGTATCTTTTCAGTGCGAACATATTTTTGGGTACTGTCTCCTGACGGAATAGGGAGTACATGCTCCGTTATCTTTGTAATACCGGATGCCATAACTTCTTGATCATCTTGCCTAAAACTTTCTGCTTGATCTTTGCCCCACTCAAAATCAGCATCAGTCTTTCCAACGATTTCTGTATTCCTTGTAAGTCCTGATACATGTGCTAAATTTCTGTTGCAACCTATATATTGAGATTTACTATTCTTCCAGTAAATGTAACCTGGCAGATTTTCAACTATTGTTTCTAAATCTATTTTTTCCTTTTTACTACCTTTTGTCATTTTAATTTCCTATTTTATTAAAATATAGAACGGCCACCATCCATAACAAGACATGCGCCTGTCATCCAAGCAGATTCATCGGATGCTAAAAATACGGCTGCACCAACGTGATCCTCTGGCAGTCCTGCACGTTTCAACGGTATACCTGCAACACGAGATTGCCATACTTCCGTCTGATTTTCCCATTGATTACGATTCATATCGGTTGCTGTTAAGCCTGGGGAAATGGTATTAACTCTTATACCATATTGCGCTAATTCTAAAGCAGCTCCTTTAGTTAACATACTCAGGCCAGCTTTTGCACACTGATAATGAGTCAAACCATTCGATGCAATGCTATCACTGATAGATGATATATTAATGATGCTGCCACCCGAATTTTGCAGTTGCATTTGAGCAGCTATTTGTTGCAATAAGAAGAAAGGCCCCGTTAAATTAACATTTAAAATTTTAAATAGTTCGTCTTGCGTGATATCTAATAAATTTTTGCGCGTTAGAAATCCTGCATTATTGACTAAAATATCAACTTTTCCCAAAAGCGCTACGGCCTCTTTTTTTAACCTACAAATTTGGTCAGGCTCAGCAAGATCGACTGAAAGTGCAGTAGACTTACCGCCATAAGTTTGAAGCTTTTGTTGGGTAACTTCTGCTGAAGTTTTGTCGTTTACATAAGTAATTAGCACATCAGCGCCTTCTTGAGCAAACTTTTCAGCAATAGCACGGCCTATTCCCCGTCCACCACCTGTTATAATCGCTGTTTTTCCTTTGAGTCGCATAATTTATTTATAAAGTTGGCCTATAGGAACTTAATTTATTTTCATGAAGTAATAAGTCTGACTTTGTTAAAACCAAGCCCCACTTCAAACGCAATGAAGAAAATTGCGATAGTTTCACTTCATTATTAAGTGTATTTTTAATAATTTTAATTTTGTTAACATCATAGGCAACAGGTTTAACCGTATCCCGATAAACTCCTTTTTTCTCTATATTACGAATTGCCCGATAATTTTGCCATAATGCTTCTTTATTCCCTAAAAGATAAACCGTGCCGGTTGAGCTTAACATATCAACTGTTATATCAATCTTATTCCCTTTCTCAGCATTTATATCATACGAAAAGAAAGTTGGCAGTTTCTTTACTTCACTGACGATAGGTAACTCTTCTTTCAGGATACCTTCAGCATCTGAAATCAGTAAAACAGCTAACCCGTGGCATGGCTTAATCTCCTGCTGTTTTTGATTAAATCTTTGTAAAAACACTGGTGGTTTCAAATAAGCCTCTATAAGAAGTGACAATTGAGTAAACCCAAAGATTTCCTGTGAAAAAGACAATTCAGATGCCCCCATTAATCTGGCTGCTGATTCGATTAAGATTGCCCCCTTTTCCGGTGTATATTTTAACTCGGTAGTACCAGCCCCATAACGGATACCAAGTGCATCTAATACTTTTTGAGTATAATCCACCAACGATTGATATTCAGGTTCATCATTAAAAATTATTTCGCATGTATCATAAATAGCTGTTCCAGGCTTTTTATTAACACGCCAGATTTCTGCAATGAAATGCTTACCTTCCCAACTGACTGAGTTAACAATATATTCCTGTCCGCCATTAAAGCTTTGTGCAAGTGCAATTTTATTCATTGTTCCAAATAAATTTTTTGCATTGATAACTTTCCCAAAGGCTTTTCGTACCTCTTCTTCCGTTTTACAGAAATGAACATTATCACCACTAGCACTATCTATTGGCTTCAAAATCACAGGAAAATCACTCGACTCTAATTTTTTTGTCCACTCTATTATTGCTTGTACATTATCAGATTGAATATGCTTAACAGTTTTTAATCCGACTTCACTGACTTTTTGCGTCATTATATATTTATTTCTTCGCGCCAAACTATTTTTAGTTCCATTGGTAGGTAAGTTTAAAGTTTCTGATAAAGCATCAGCTAAATCAACGCCTGACTCGGAACCAGGTACACAAAACTTAACATGATAGCCTTCTAATTGCTTCAAAATGGGTTGTAAATCACCCTTAAAAATCATAGATTTAATGAAATCTTCTTTCTTTAAGGATTCCGTTAAATTTGATGGCAGATTAATACTACTTTGAATATGGATACACTGGTAACCCGCTAAACTAGGCGCTAAATGCTTTCCCGTGGAATATGCATCTACAATAACACACACCTGTTTCTTAAACTTCATTGTTTATAACTCCACAGCAATAGTTCTGACATCAGAATGACTAAAGAATTTTTTTTTAAAATCATTAGCTGTTTGACAAAAGGAATAAATTTCTTCTTTTGTATGGACTGAAGATAAACCTACCCTAAGCAAACTCTCACCTTTTTTAACCGTAGGATACATAGCTGTTGTAACAGCATATCCCTGTTTTCTTAATAAAGAAGCATAATTTATCGCCTCATATTCATTACCAACAAATATACCTCTAATGGGAGAAAGCTTATTTCTATTAACAATATTTCCAGTAATTAATTGATCAAAATGGTTAACATTCTCCCATAGTTGTTTTTGCAGCTTATTGACTTCCCCACTTAAATGAATATGTGCTGAAGCTATTGCAGAATCAATAATAGATAATGGCGGTGGCCCACCATAAACGTATGTTGAAGCAAATTGTTTTGCAAATTTTAAATCTTTTTCGGTAGGTAAAATTATTACTCCCCCTACAGCTCCGAATGCTTTCGCCAAAGAGGTAGCTAAAATTAAGCGCGGATGAAATTCACGACCCAATACATCTAGCACATAACCACATCCTTTCTCGCCAAAAACAGACATGCCATGGGCATCATCTAAGTAGACATAACCGTCATAATTTTCTGCCGATTCTAATAGCCATTTTACCGGATTGATTCCACCCATTGATTCTACACTGTCTGCAATTAAGATGGGTGTTCTCTTGCTTTTTGCGGCTTCCTTAAGCCACTGCTCAATTTCTTCTCTCTGTTCAAAATTTATTTTTACTACTTGCCCAAACTGAGCTAACAAAGCTTGATGAATTTGAATAGATGCATGTACTGTTTTATCCAAAACAAATAATGGTCCATTTGTTTTTAATGGATAACTGGGTAGTTCACCCGAACCCAAAAGCGGCAAGATACCGAGATGACCTAAATGCAAAGATGCAAATGTTAAAGAAAATTTATTACAAAATATTTGATTAAGAAGATTATCCAAAACTACAAAACTTTCTACCTTAATACGTGTCCGAGCCGCTGGAAAAGTTACTCCACATTTTTGAATATTTGTATTTGCAGCCGCAATTATTCTAGGATCAGTATCTAAACCAAGATAGGAACAAGATACGAATTCAACTAATTCCTTACCATCTATTAAAGTTATCCTTTTTCCAGCTCTTTCTTTAATT
>JBEPVU010000170.1:0-5046 GCA_041690855.1 Gammaproteobacteria bacterium
GGTGTGAGATGCATATGGGTGACGACCAATTCTAAATCGCTTTTCGCATCAATCGCATGCGGTATGCTAGGCGCCAAATCCAGCACATCCCCTGGCGCTATAGGTTTTGGATTATTATTAATATAAAAAATACCTTCACCTTTCACGACCACGACGACTAAATCGGCAGTAGTAGCATGTTCAGGGATTGATTCTCCGGCAGCTAGTGTTAATCGAATCACTTTTAAGCCATTACGATTAATGAGTAGTTTCTTAGGTTTAGCGGCAGATTCTTTATTCATGTGGAATACCTCGTTGATAAAATTAATTGTAAAGGCGTTTTTTTCAATGATAGCCGATGTCTGCCCGGACTTTGCCACGAAACACCCAGTATGACCAAGCACTGTACATAAGAATGATAGGCAACAAGAACAGGGTCCCCACCAGCAAAAACACTTGCGTGTCAGGTGACGATGCGGCTTGCCAGATGGTGAAGTGGTGCGGAATAATCATGGGAAAACGGCTGATGGCTATCCCAAGATAAGCCATGATAAACAATCCAATTGCGCCCATAAAGGGAGCCATCTCCGAGCGATTATTTAACGCGCGCCATTCAAAAAATGCAATCACAGCTGTTACCATCGGTACCGGTGAAAGATAGGCGATATTGGGCCAGGAGAACCAGCGGCGCATGATGTCGGCATCCATCAGGGGCGTCCAGAGTGAAACAACGCTAATGGCGACCAGAATGGCAATAAAGCACCAGCGGCCTTGACGACGCACAGCCTCTTGCAAGTCGCCTTCCGTTTTTAAAATCAGCCAACCGGCACCTAGCAAGGCGTAACCAAAAACCAGCGCCAGGCCTGTGAAGAGTGAGAACGGCGTGAAGCAATCAAAGGAGCCGCCGACAAAAAGGCGCCCATCGACTTTAAAACCCTGAATAAAAGCGCCGAGCACTATGCCCTGAGCAAATGTCGCAATAGCTGAACCGAAACAAAAAGCGCGGTCCCAGAAGGTAACACGCTCGGTATCCCGGTAATGAAATTCAAAAGCAACGCCACGAAAGATTAACGCCAGTAACATTACCAGGATAGGAAAATAGACGGCAGGAATGATAATTGCAAATGCAACCGGAAACGCCGCCAGCAGGCCAAGACCACCCAGCACTAACCAGGTCTCATTGCCGTCCCAAACAGGCGCAATAGAGTTCATTATTAAATTACGCGCCGCACGGTCTTTCGCAAACCCATACAGCATGCCAACACCTAAATCAAATCCATCAAGCAACACGTAGAAGAAAACAGCAGCGCCCAGAATGAGCGTCCATAAGGGAACGAAATCAGTCATCATGAGGTATACTCCGGTGGCATCACAACAGGATTGCGGGGTTGCCCGCCTTCAACAGGCGTCTTTGTATCTGCTGCCTGAGAAGGACCTTTGCGAACGAGGCGCGCCATCAAAAGAAGGCCAACGGGAAATATGAGCAGATAAACGACCATGTAACCCGCGAGGGAAAGAATCACATCAATGCCGGTTAGGGACGGCGTGATAGAACCGGCCGTTCGCAACAGACCGTATACCGTCCAAGGTTGACGGCCGGTCTCTGTTGTTACCCAGCCTGCCAGCACTGCGAGAAACCCAATGGGCGCTGCAAATTGGCAGAGACGCAAAAACCAAGGCGTATCAAACAGGCGATGGCGCATACGCAACCACAGGCTCACAATAATCAGCGTTAACATAAGAAAGCCTAGACCCACCATGATGCGAAAGGCAAAGAAAGGAAAAGCCACCGGCGCACGTTGATCAGCAGGCCATTGCTTCAAACCGGGAACCACGCCATTTAAATGGTGCGTAAGGATCAGACTGCCCAGCAGTGGAATTTCAATTACATCATGGTTGACTTCGTTCTTCTCATCAGGAATAGCAAACAAGGTCAGCGCTGCGCGTTTTTCCGGTGTCCAATGGGCCTCAATAGCAGCCAGTTTTGCAGGCTGATATTTGAGGGTGTTAAGTCCGTGCAGATCGCCTAGAATCACTTGCAATGGCACCAGCGCTGCCAGCAGCCAAAGTGTCATCGAAAACATGACTTGGCCTTCTTCCGCAGATTGCTTCCTACGAATCAAATAGGCCGCCACGGCAACAACAACAAAAGCGGTCGTGATATAAAAAGCAACTACATTATGCGCGAGACGATAAGGAAACGAGGGATTGAAGATGATGCTCAGCCAATCGACTGGAAAAAAGCGCCCATCGATGATCTTATAGCCTGCTGGGGTTTGCATCCAACTGTTAGCCGCCAGAATCCAGAATGAAGAAAGGAGCGTACCAGTTGCCACCATCAAAGCCGCCACGAAATGTGCCCAGCGAGGAACCAGGTTGCGGCCGAATAAAAGCACACCCAGGAATGCCGCTTCGAGAAAAAAGGCAGTGAGGCCTTCATAGGCGAAGAGTGGCGAGAGCACATTCGCTGTTGCATCCGCATAACGGCTCCAATTGGTGCCGAACTGAAAGGGCATCACGATGCCAGATACCACACCCATACCAAAAGAGATTGCAAAGATTTTGGTCCAAAAAGCTGAAATACGGAAATAAATTTCCCGCTTCGTAATAAAATAAATACCTTCGAGCAGAGCAATATAAGAGGCCAATCCTACCGTAAAGGCAGGCAACAAAATATGGAAACCAATCACCCAGGCAAACTGTAAACGGGACAAAATGAGTGGATCAAGATGCATAATCTATTCCCTTGTTCGTTTTGGAATTTAGGCTTAATCGTGTTATCAGTTATAATTAGGGTATCATTCTATCATTAAAATGGAACTTTTATTTATAAGCAAAACGGTAATAAAACTTAGCTATTGGCTTTAATAAGGGCTATGTTTTGATCAGCAACGCTTTCATGATTATGTTAATATAATTAGGTGTTATTTTTTGGCTTGGCAAGAACAAACTCATTAATGATTTTCTTAAAGTTATTTTATTTTTCAGGCAAAAATTGGGAGGGATACACGATGCAATTTTCTATTCAACGATACAATCCTGAAATTGATAAAACGCCTTATATGCAGGATTATGACGTTGATGTCCCTGCCCATCGCGATATGATGGTTTTAGAAGCTTTATTATTAATAAAAGCGCAACAAGATTCTACTTTATCATTTCGTCATTCTTGTCATGAAGGTGTTTGCGGTTCGGATGGTATGTATATCAATGGCTTTAATCGACTCGCTTGTATCATACGGCTCTCCTCGCTAAAGCCGCCTATCATTATTCGCCCTTTAGCGGCCATGCCGGTCATTCGTGATTTAGTCGTGGATTTTAGCCAGTTCTTTAATCAGTATAAAAAAATTAAACCTTATTTAATTAATAATACTGAGCCTGCACCTCTAAAAGAACGCCTTCAATCGCCACAAGAGCGTGCTCAATTAGATGGCTTGTGGGAGTGTATTTTGTGCGCATGCTGCTCAAGCTTTTGCCCCTCTTATTGGTGGAACCCTGATCTTTTTATTGGCCCTGCCGGATTATTGTGGGCGCTGCGTTTTTTGCTGGATAATCGGGATACGGCCACCCTAGAACGTTTAGCCGATTTACAAGATCCCTTTAGTGTTTATCGTTGCCGCACTATTGGAAACTGCACGGCCGTTTGCCCCAAACACCTCGATCCCTCGGCTGCCATTGCGGGTATACGGCGATTGATGATTAAAAAAGGCAGCACCTAAAATAAAGCTAAACTATAGGATAATTACGCTATGTCTGCTATTAAAGTTAAACGTGTTTATGAGAAAGTTTCTAAAAAGAACGATGGCTATCGCATACTCATTGATCGCTTATGGCCACGCGGCCTTAAAAAAGAGGAAGCCCATATCGATCTCTGGTTAAAAGAGCTGGCGCCAAGCACTGAACTTAGAACATGGTTTAACCACGAACCTGCCAAATGGCCTGAATTTAAAAAGCGGTATTTTAAAGAGCTGGCCAACAAACAAGCATTGCTTGATATTATACTTGAAAAAGCGCACGTATATTCTATTACTTTGCTCTATGGTGCAAAAGACGAAGCCCATAATAATGCGGCGGCTTTACAGGAATACCTTGATAAATACCATGAAGGTACTCACCCTTTATTTTTATAAACTGAACAATTAAATAATAAATAATTACTCAAATTCTATATTGCGTGAAATGTGCACTTTTGCACGCTTTTAAAATATATTAATGCTTACACAAATTATAGAGATAACACAATAATAAAGTGTCAGTAAGTGCAGTATACTATTTAAATAATAATAGTAAGTATTTAATGTGTTCCAATCATAAGAATATTACATTGATTCTGTCTTACCTCTAAAAGGAGAATATTCATGCCGATATATAATGTTAAATTAATAGACCGCAAAGTAGTTGCCGAAAATACCATGGCGTTCGTATTTGAAAAACCCAAAGACTTTGACTTTCAGGTTATGAGTCTTTAGCAGAAGAATCAATAAAAGAAAAAGGCATAATAGAAGATGTAGCAGCAAAAAAAGGAACTGGAGCAGACAACACAGAAAAAAATAAAGAACAAGAAATCCAGAAGACACTTTCAAATCCTGGGAGCGGCTTGACCAGTACACTTTTAACAGTGTAAGCTTTTCAAACTAATAGAAACCCCATTATTTCTACAGTACCTACTATGGCTTCTCCCACTATTAGGAGGAGAACTAATCCCACTAAACGATTGTTCATCGCCAAATAAAGGACTGGAAATACCAAACTGGTTTAAGCTTATGTAACATACTGATTGAGATAACTTCCTATATTAGTATCAGTGTTTAGCGCTTTATGTTGCATTAACCGATCTTACAAAAATTACATCATCCATGGCGCATTTCCTCTTATAATTTTAGAAATAACTGACATGATATTAATACATTCATGATATCTAATACCATTAAACTTAATTAAACTACTGATAATAATCATTACTATTTCAGGAGGTTATTATGTCTGAACATAAAATTACGTTAGAATAGCAATGAATTGATTTATTGAATAATTAAAAAAGGTATTTCAAAAACATAAGTTGAAACC
>JBEPVU010000171.1:0-5003 GCA_041690855.1 Gammaproteobacteria bacterium
GTATAAGAGACAGATTGTGGGACGTGACAATGAGTACTTTAACAAACTGTAAAACGGTTGGTCTTAATGGTGTGCTAAATCAAGTAGAAAATTACCGCAAATCTGGATTTGTACCTTACAACCTTAATACTCGTTGGCGTGGCACATCGCTTTTTCCTCTTAGCAAAACCGAACCGGCAAAAGATATTTGCTTAAAGAAAAAAGGCGATTTTTCATTTATGCAATTAGTTAATTACGATGCAAAAATATTTTCTGCTCCACGTACAGATTTTTTAAGCAAATGGTTGGCCATGCCCGAATCTCATGTATTAGTGGCTGTCGATGGCGGTATTCTTCGAGGATATGGTGTTATTAGCGCTTCTAAAGAGGGATATAAAATTGCACCATTATTCGCAGATAATGAAGCGATTGCTGAAAAACTTTATGGCGCTTTATATCGCTGCGTGGGTAAGAAAAAATCCATCTACTTGGATACATGCGAAACTAATCCACTTGCTGCTGTACTTGCTAAACGTTTGGGTTTAGAAAAAACCTTTGATACTCTACGCATGTATAAAGGACAAGCTCCACAAACTCAAGACAACAAAACATTTGGGTTAACAACTTTAGAAATTGGATAAATGTACCTAAATGGCAATCAATTTGCTTATCAGCAAGCAGATGAAAATGAGATTTCAACTCTTTAAATGATAAGGCCGACTTAATTCATGCACCGCATCGACTAATACTTTTAAATGTTCAGGATCAACATACTGGCTAATGCCATGGCCTAAATTAAATATATGCCCGCTACCCTGGCCATATTTTGCTAATATGTCCGCTGCTTCACTACGAATCCGCTCAGGGGCAGCATATAAAACAGCCGGATCTAAATTCCCCTGCAACGCAACGTGCTGACCAACGCGCTGGCGGGCGTTATTAATATCGATAGTCCAATCAAGCCCAATAGCATCGCAACCACTTTGCGCCATTGGTTCTAACCATAAAGCGCCGCCTTTAGTAAAAATAATGACGGGAATTTGTTTGCCTTCGTATTGCCGCTGCAAGCCTTGAATGATTTTCGTCATGTAATGGAGCGAAAATTCCTGATAAGCGCGGCTGGTTAAAATGCCGCCCCACGTATCGAATAACATCACTGCCGCAGCACCGGCTCTAATTTGCGCGTTTAAATAAGCCGTTACAACGAGACTTAATTTATCTAATAATTGATGTAATGCGGCAGGTTCACGATACAATAAATTTTTGATGATTTGAAATTCTTTGCTGGCGCCGCCTTCTACCATATAAGTGGCTAACGTCCAGGGGCTGCCGGAAAAACCAATAATCGGTAATTGATCTTTCAACTCGGCATGGCATAAACGAATGGCGTCCATGACATAGCGCAATTCTATTTCGGGATCAACGATAGGCAAAGCATTAATCATCTGCGGCGTGCGGATAGGATTTTGAAATTGCGGCCCTTCGCCTTCCACAAAAGATAGTCCTAAGCCCATCGCATCGGGAATGGTTAAAATATCGGAAAAGATAATAGCGGCGTCTAAATTAAAACGCTGTAACGGTTGCAAAGTGACTTCGCAAGCTAGTTCGGGGGTTTTACATAACGTTAAAAAATTGCCTGCTCTGGCGCGCGCCGCACGATATTCCGGCAAATACCGCCCCGCCTGGCGCATAATCCAAACGGGGGTTTGATCAACAGGCTGACGCAATAAAGCGCGGATAAGACGATCGTTTTTTATAGGCATGCCTATATCTTAGCGATCCTCTACTGAATTGCAATGCCTTGATTTTCTATTCCTGCCGTTTGAGCCGAATGATTATGCCGCATCGACTCCAGTACGCTCTTCATCGACCGTGGCCAGGGATTTAAACCACGCACACCTTCCGACAAGGCGCTTAACGCCGTTTGCGCTGCTGAACGGGTAGTGTAGTCGCCATAAACCACTACATACCAATCTTTGCTACGGAAATTAGTGTGGTAGTAATACGCTTGATCACCCAACTGATTTTGTTTAATAAATTTATTGACCGCTGCGACACTGCTCACACCAATGAGCTGTAAAGTATAGTGCGCCGTATTGCTTAATACAGGTGAATCAAACGTTAATAACCCGGTTGCCGTTGCTGGCGGTGTTGTTATTGGAGATTGATTGTGAGTATTGGTTGCTGCAATCGGAGCAGTCGGAGGAGTTGGAACAGTCGACACAGCCGGTTCCGTCAGTGGTTTTGTAATAGGTTTTGCAATAAATTTCGCCGCTGTAGTTTGAATTTGCGGCGGTGTTATTGGGTTAGTTATTTTAGTAGCAAGCGTATTAGTAGAAGGTGCGGCAGTTGCTGACGTTTTATTAAAATTAACCATTTTGCTTGCATACCATTGCTCTGGGTTATTTTCTTTATTCATAATCGCCGTTGGCATTACAATTGCTTTAGCGTTATTTGTATTTATAGATGTATTCGTAGTCGTAACCCTTGGCGTAGCGGTGAAGGTTTTTTCTTCTGGCTGGGGAATTTTTTTGCTAAATAATAATTTATAAAGCCTGAAAGCTGGATCATGCGCGCCTTTCGTTAAGGCAAATGCTAACCCCAATAAAATAATTAATAACACAGCCCCACCTAAAAATTGCGTGCGCCGTGTTCTAATAAAATGAGCAAATCCATAAAGTTGCCGTTGTTGCATGACATCAATTAACACTTGCCTTGCCACGGCGTTAATCCGGCCAGGTACGCCTTCAGATAATTTATAAACTCGCGCCATATCGGTTGGACGTAAGGGTAAACCACCCGGCAAGCCCGCTGAGAGTAAGCGATATTTAATATACGCTTCCGTTTCCTGCAGATTTAAAGGCTCTAAGGTAATGGAGTGAATTAATTCACGATCTGTTTCGCCTTCATTTAAAGCTTGTAACAGGCCGGTTAACTGCAATTCGCCAATTAATAAAACATGCAGGCGCATTTGATGTTCGGACTGCTGTTTAATCAGGTTTAAAATAATCGTTAACGTTTCCTGCGGCAATCGATGCGCATCATCAATCACCAGTAAATAAGGCTGGCTGCTGGCCTGTAAATGATGACAAAACGATTCCCAGTATTCTTCACTGGCTTCTAGCGTTGGTTTTGCTAAATTAAAATCTTTGATTAACGTGCTGCTCAATTGTTCAGGGGTGAGTACCGCCGATCCGACTAAGCGGCATACTTTGGAATTATCATTGGCTTGCGCGATAAACTGACGCATAAACGTTGTTTTACCACTGCCTTTCAGGCCAGTTACGGTTAATAACACATTGGTGGATTCGCTCAGATATTGCAACAGATCAAAATACTGTTCCCAACGCGCAGGCAAAAAGAAATTATTATCTTCCACAATGGGCATAAAAGGATCACGATGTAATCCATAATAACGCCAATAATTTCTACGGTCACTTGCAATCACTTTAGAACCATACTGAGCATCAGTAGTAGAAGCAGTCATTCAATTATCTCCTTATAACACTTTGCAAACAGCAGATGTAAAAACATCCAGAACAATTACGCTGAATAATCAGCGAGTAATTGCTCTACCCTGTTTTGCATGATTTCTTCTGTTACACAGGCCTGTCCAATGGCTTTTAATAAAACTAAACGTAAACGGCTATTAACATTTTTTTTATCGCCCGCCATTAAATCCAGCATCCGTGTAACAGACAATTCCGCCGGCAAACTCACCGGCAACCCTGTTCGTATCAATAAAGCTTTTATCCTTGCAACCTCTAAAAGGGGTAACCAACCCAGGCGTGCCGATAAATCAGCGGCGAGTAGAAGACCTACCGCTACTGCTTCACCGTGCAGCCATTGGCCATATCCAAGCCCTGCCTCAATGGCATGTGCAAAGGTATGGCCTAAATTTAATAAAATTCTTGCACCCCCTGTTTCTCGTTCATCTACGGCGACGATGGCCGCTTTAATCTGGCAGCAACGCTCAATCGCGTAGGCCAATGCGTGTGGTTCTTTGCCTAGCAAAGCCTCGATATGCGACTCTAGCCAGGTAAAAAAATCCTTGTCCTGAATTAAACCATATTTAATAACTTCGGCAAGCCCCCCGCGATATTCTCTTGCGGGGAGTGTGTTCAGTGTGGTGATATCCATGATAACAGCGCGTGGCTGATAGAAAGCGCCAATAAGATTTTTGCCCGCAGCATGATTGACCGCTGTTTTGCCGCCTATGCTGGCGTCGACCTGCGCTAACAGCGTCGTCGGTAAAGTGATGTAATTAACGCCACGCAAATAACTAGCGGCTGCAAATCCTGTGATATCGCTAATAACTCCCCCTCCTAAGGCAACCAGTGTGGTTGTGCGTGTATGCTTTTTTAAAATCAATTCATCAAAAATTCTTTCCAGTTCCGTTAAATTTTTATACTGTTCACCATCAGGTAATAATAACGTATCAACCTGCTCGATAGCTAATGTTTTTAATAGAAAAGGCAAATAATATTCTGCAATGCGGGTATTCGTAATCACCATGGCTTGATGACCATTTATGCTCTTATTTAACAATTCTTTATTGGTTAATAAATGTTTGCCCAGGTAGATAGGATATCGTAAGGGTTGATCAATCGGATGCATGACGGCCTGTTAGTTTTTCTTTCAGGTATTGTTTTAATTTCGTTGACGTTCGCTTTAATTCATTGGAACCGCGGGTTATTTTGGCGATGCTGACTTTTAACGTTTCTGAAATTTCCCGCTGTGATTTTTCTTGTTCAAGCAAGGCTTTGATAATTAAACAGCGGGTTTCTAAACTTGCTTTTTCTTCGGGTGTTAGTAGTACGTCAAAAAGCTCAGACAATACTTTTTCATCCCGGGTCGCCAGGCATAAGGTTAAAAAATAATGCCAACCTTTTTTATTCATAATTGTAGAATACTATTTATATAGTTCAGCAATCATAGTGGATTAATAAAGAAAATACCACATATGCTCTTTTCACCTCTCCCCCCGGGAGAGGTCGACGCGTAGCGGCGGGTGAGGGAGCTCT
>JBEPVU010000172.1:0-4910 GCA_041690855.1 Gammaproteobacteria bacterium
ACAGCAACGGACGTGGATTATCAGAATATTCTGCGCGTCGTAGGGCATGAATATTTTCACAATTGGTCGGGCAATCGCGTGACATGTCGGGATTGGTTTCAATTAAGTTTGAAAGAAGGGCTGACTATTTTTCGTGAACAGGAATTTTATGAGGACATGACGTCTAAAGCCGTGGCGCGTATCGAAGAAGTGCGTTATTTGCGCGGCCGGCAATTTATTGAAGACGCTGGCCCGTTAGCGCATTCTGTGTGTCCGGATGCTTATATGGAAATTAATAATTTTTATACGAATACGATTTATAATAAAGGCGCAGAAGTTATTCGTATGCAGAAAATATTATTAGGAACGCAGAAATTCCGCGAGGCGATGGATTTATATTTTTCACGTTTTGATGGCCAGGCCGTGACGATTGAAGATTTTGTTAACTGTATGGAAACCGTCAGCGGTTATGATTTAACGCAATTCAGACGCTGGTATCACCAGGCTGGCACGCCGGAATTAACGATACAGTATGAGTATTCTGCCGCCGAAAAAACATTTAAATTAACGGTGGAACAAACCTGTCCGCCAACGCCGGGACAAACCGAGAAAAAACCTTTTTATTTACCGTTAGCAATGGGCTTGTTAGGTAAAAACGGCGTTTCTTTAGCCTTGGAATTAAGCGATAAAGCAATGGTAGTGCAGAATGATACCTGCGTTTTAATTATTAATGAACCTAAACAGGTATTTGAATTTATTTATGTGCCGGAAAAACCAGTGCCTGCTTTATTAAGAGGTTTTTCGGCGCCGGTGAAATTAAACGTGCATTATACCGATGAAGAATTACTATTTTTAATGCAATATGAAAAAGATGGTTTTGCGCGTTGGGATGCTGGCTTTCAATTAGCCAGTCGTTTAATGTTGCAGATGATTAAAGCTTATCAGGCAGGTGAGCGTTTAATTTTCCCTGAAAAACTGGGCGTAGCATTGCAGCAGATAATCATAAATAAAAAATTAGACCGCACTTTTATTGCCGAATTGTTTATTTTACCTTCAGAAAGTTATTTAGGTGAATTATTGCCGGTGATTGATGTTGACGCTGTGTATGCCGTACATCGCTTTACCCAGCAGGCCATTGCACAGACTTTAAAAGAAAATTTACTGACGGTTTATCTTGATTTAAAAAATTCAACGGATGATAGTTTAACGGAGCAGGCCATGGCGAACCGGCGCTTAAAAAATCTCTGTTTATATTATTTAATGTTATTGGATGATCAGCAGATTAATGACATTTGTTTAGAGCAATATCATCATGCAAGTAATATGACGGATAAAATAGCCGCTTTTAGCGCCTTGCTGGATAAGGCCGCGCCGGAGCGGGAAAAATTAATAGCTGATTTTTATTTGACCTGGCATCAAGAGCCATTAGTGGTGGATAAATGGTTGAGCATTCAAGCGATGGCCAAAATACCGGAAGTTTTACAACAGGTGCAGGCGCTGACGCAACATTCTGCTTTTGATATCAAAAATCCTAATAAAGTATATGCCTTGATTGGTGCGTTTACGCAAAATAATGCGGTAAATTTTCATGTGAATACAGGCGCGGGCTACAAATTTTTAGCAGACAAAGTGCTATTGTTGAATAAGCTGAATCCCCAAATTGCCGCACGCATTGTTGAACCTTTAACCCGCTGGCGCCGCTATGATGCGCAGCGGCAAGCACTGATGCAAACGCAATTGCAACGGATTTTAGCGGAGAAAAATTTATCACGGGATGTTTATGAATTGGTGAGTAAGAGTTTGTAGTTGTCGCACTTCAGTTTTCCTGTTTTTTTTATTTACGCTGTTCCTCAGGATGACAGCAATAAATCTGAAAACTCAAGTGCTTTGACTATAGGGTGATGAATTTTTAAATTAAATAATTCAGAAGGTCTTCAGGCGAATGAATGATTGTTGCAGCGCCCCAATAATGCGCTTTATCTGCTTCAATAATATACCCATAACCCGCCACAATCGTTTTAATGCCGGCGCGCTGGCCGGCAATGACATCTACCTCAGCATCACCCACATAGAGGCATTCCTGCGGTGTGCAATTTAATAATTCACAGGCATATAATAATGGCGCGGGATCAGGTTTATTCGTTTTTAATGTATCGCCGCAAACCACACAATCTGTTTTATCAATTAAATTAAGTTTTTTTAAAATCGGCAGGGTTAGCCAACCGGGTTTA
This sequence comes from Gammaproteobacteria bacterium, assembly GCA_041690855.1. Classification (GTDB taxonomy): domain Bacteria; phylum Pseudomonadota; class Gammaproteobacteria; order CAIUAS01; family CAIUAS01; genus CAIUAS01. The sequence goes on from JBEPVU010000172.1 coordinate 2,211, forward strand.
TTAGTGACAATGCCCCAGGGAATTTTATGTTGTTCAAGCTGTGCTAACACAGCAGGCATTTCTGGGAATAAAGTGGTTAAATGGCAGGAATGTTCGCTGTAAATATGCAGATATTCTTGCCGCAGGCGCTCAAAATTAGCGTCTGTTTCATCGATTTCAAAGCCCAATTTTATCAACGCTTTACTGCCATAAGAAGCAATAGGCCTGATACGCTCGAAAGGCACATCGGGATAATAATATTTAGCGAGCATAATATTGAGCGCAGCAGCGAGATCGGGCGCAGTATCTAATAAAGTACCGTCTAAATCAAAAATGACTGTTTTTATCAGTGACATACATTAAATAGTCCGTTGGCAACACACGAGATAATTGACGCTAATATCATCATTTAAAGAATAGTGTTTGTTGAGTAGATTATAATGTAAACCTTTAAATTGTTTAACGGTTAAATCAGTATTTCTTGCCCAGCCTGCTAATTCAGAAGGTTTAATGAACTTAGCAAAATCATGCGTGCCTTTGGGAATTAATTTTAATAAATACTCCGCGCCTAAAATGGCAAATAAATAGGCTTTTGGATTGCGGTTAATGGTTGAGAAAAACAGTTGACCGCCAGGTTTGACTAAAGTGGCGCAGGCTTTAATGATGCTGGCGGGATCGGGTACATGTTCAAGCAATTCCATGCAGGTGAGGGCATCAAAAAAACCTGCGTGGGTTGTCGCCATATCCTCAGCCGTGGTTACTTGATAAGTAATGATGGATGATTGCGTATGCATCAGGCTGGAATTTTCCCAATGTTGCCGCGCAGCCGTGATAGCCTCTAGACTCATATCAATGCCAGTAACCGTTGCGCCTGCCTGCGCCAGGCTCTCCGTTAAAATGCCGCCGCCGCAGCCGATATCAATGAGACGAGCCTTCGCTAAATTACATTGGTCTTGAATAAATTGCAGGCGCAGAGGATTAATGTCGTGCAAGGTTTTAAAAGCGCCCTGCGGGTTCCACCAATCGGAGGATAAGTTGGAAAATTTAGTAATTTCTGCTTCGTCGATATTCGCTGACATATCTGCCTAATTAAGATATTTAAACTTGTCCGATTGTACCGAATCTTTTTTGTACAATAAACTGGTAAATGTGGCAGGATCGACAGGTTTACTGAATAAATAGCCCTGAATTAAATCGCAACCGTGTTTTCTTAAAAATGCCAGTTGTTCTTCTGTTTCTACCCCTTCAGCCAGAGTTTGTATGCCTAGTTTTTTCGCCATATCGATAATGGTTAAAATAATAGTCTCGCTTTCTTTATTACTGCCAATGTCCTGCACGAAGGATTTATCTATCTTTAAGCGATTAATCGAGAATTGCCGCACATACGTTAAGCCGGAATAGCCAGTGCCAAAATCATCAATAGCCAGGCTGACGCCTAATTCCCGTAGTTTCTTCGCAATAGGAATTATTTTCTCATCTAAAATAGCGGTTTCAGTAAATTCCAGTTCCAGATTATGAGCTGACAGTTTAGTTTCATTTAATATATTAATAACGGTATTAATAATAGTTTCCTGCGCTAACTGCTTGGCGGCTAAATTAACCGAGACTTTCAGCGTAGCAAAACCATTATCATGCCATTGTTTAGTTTGCAGGCAGGCTTGTTTTAACACCCATTCGCCGAGCGGGACAATTAAACCGATTTCTTCTGCCAAGGGAATAAATTCAATCGGTGAAATTAAACCTAATGTAGGATGCAGCCAGCGTGTTAGCGCCTCCATGCCGACAATTTCAGCGGTTTTAATATCGACAATAGGCTGGTAATGCACTATAAATTCATTTTGTGCTAACGCATTGTAAATACTGCTTTCTAATTCAAGCTGTTTTGAAGTATTTGCGTTGAGATCTGCCGTATAGAATTCAAATTTATTGCCACCGTATTTTTTAGCGCGAAACATGGCGGCTTCGGCATTCATTAATAGCGTATTAATTTCGCGAGCGTCTTTAGGATAAAGGCTTAAGCCTATACTGCTAGTCAGGCTGTAAGATTTTTCACCTAAGTAAAAAGGCTCTTGCAGCACTGCAAAAAGGCCGCGAATGGTGGCGCCTGCCTCTTCAAGCTTTAAGGGAGACAGTATAATAACAAAAACGTCGCCCCAGGCGTGGGTCACTGTATATTGTGTAGTGCCTAAAATGGCGTTTGACTGCTGCTCGAAGTTTTTTAAACGTTCGGCAACGTTTTTAATAATTAAGCTGCCGCTCTGGTGGCCAAGGCTGTCGCTGATGACTTTAGTGCGGTTCAGTCCGAAGAAGGCTACGCCAAAGGTATTGTCGGTGTTGTTAGCGTTGTCGATGGTTTTTTCTAAGTACTGCAATAATAAACGCTGGTTAGGGAGATCGGTTAGTAAATCGTGCGTTGCTTGGTGGGTGACGAGGTGTAGGGTGTTTTCGAGTTCCTGGGTGCGGTCTTTGACTTTTTGGTCTAGAGAGACGTTGATTTCTTTTAATTGTTGGTTTGCGGTAGTTAGCTTTTCACTTAGAGCGGCGTTGATATAGCTGAGCGTTAGTGACTTCTTAAGTAGTCGGGAGCCTATATAGCTTACTATCAATAAAAATACAGTTAAGACTAATAAGCTAATTCCAAATTGTAATTCAAGACTAGGATCAGCATTTATAGCTGCGATTAATCCAAAGCCTATTAGTATTTGGTAGCCTATATAAGGG
>JBEPVU010000173.1:0-4906 GCA_041690855.1 Gammaproteobacteria bacterium
GCGAACGATTGTTAAATAGTTAAAATAGGTAGTGCTGAAATTATCGATTTATAGTAAGGATTTATAATTTTTGAGTTAAGAAGTAGCAATCTTATTGATTTATGCTTAAAATAATATATCGTGAATGATCTGATTAATGGAAAAAAATCTATAGACATAAAAACATTAACTAAGATGCGTAGGAATTTTTATGAAAAGGCAACAACCTAATAAGCAAGTAGTCATCTATCAAACCAAAACAGGAGCATTGGAGCTAAAAACAGATTTACAAGCTGAGACTATTTGGCTTACTCAGCAACAAGTTGCTGAGCTTTTTGATGTACAGAAAGCAGCCATATCCAAACATGTTAGAGCTATTTTTGATTCAAGCGAGCTTGAGCGTAAGGCAACTGTTTCCAAAATGGAAACAGTTCAAAAAGAAGGTGCTCGGAGCATAAAAAGAATAATTGAGTATTACAATTTAGATTTAGTTTTGTCTATTGGATATCGGGTTAATTCTAAGAAAGCTACCCATTTTCGCCAATGGGCAACTAAAATACTTAAAAGTCATGTTCTCAAAGGGTATACAATCAATCGTCATCGAATTAAAACCAATTATGAAGCGTTTTTGCAGGCTGTAGCGGATGTCAAAAACCTATTGCCGACTAATTCAATAGTAGACAATGAAAGCGTGTTTGAGCTAGTAACACTTTTTGCTGATACTTGGTTTTCATTAGATGCGTATGATAAGGATGCTTTGGTAACAACAGGTGCAACCAAGAAGAAAGTTAAAATTACCGCAGAAAAGCTTAGTGCAGCGCTTGCAGAGTTAAAACAGGTTCTTATTGCTAAAGGTGAAGCAACAGATATTTTTGGCGTAGAGCGAACAAAAGATAGTGTAGCAGGCATTGTAGGGAATGTTATGCAGTCTTTTGATAAACAGGAGCTTTATCCTACAATAGAAGAGAAAGTCGCACATTTACTTGATTTTAAATAGAAAAGATTAAAATGAAACTTTTACCTGTTAGTTAAGTTGATCTTTTTTCCATTAAATAATGTTGGGCTTCACAAGCTTAACCTAACCAGCACTACTACTAATTGCCCTGGAGTTAGTCGTGATATAGTTCGTCGAGTTTTACGATAGATGCGTAATGAAAAAATAGTAACAGTTGGTAGTAGTGGGGAAAGATGCGATGTGGCAGAAGATTAATAAATAAGGATAAATGTAATGAATAAAATACCTACGGGTTTTAGTATTAATCCTTTAGTAGGGCATTTAAAATCGGATCAACTAATTGCGCGGTATATCAAAACAGATCATTTTATCGACCTGCTGAAAAAAGAAGCTCTCTGGGTTACGCGAATTTATAATTGGCAACTGGTAGATCCATGTGAAACAGAAATGTTGCCAGTGTTCCAAAAATACTTAAAAAACTCGCATCCAAAAAGTCAGTACGAATGTGATTCATAGACATCCTTTCAATTTGCTTGTCCATATGGCAAGCAACTATAGCAAATTAGTTGAAAGGATGTCTATGAATCACACAGCAGGAATATCTTTTTCATTTTATTTCCTTTTTTTTTCAGTTTCTTAAGCTTATTTTTTTCCACTAAGCCAACAGCTTTTTCAAAGTCGCTGTCTTCGCTAACCTGTTGTGAAAGACGCTTTTTATGAAATTTTTCATATTCATTCTCCGCAAATTCTATTGCTAACTCATGCGATATTTTTCCAGTATTAGTTAAAATATTTCTGTCATTTAATTCTAAAAATCCATGCAATTTATTGATCCAATCTTTCATCTTCATTGGAATTCTTCTCATTGCTTGTCCTTCAGCAAAAATCAAATACTGCTCTACCAGATTATTGAGGGCTAAAAGCTCTTTTTCATCTAAATAGTTTTTAGCAATCGTGACGTCTTCTTTCTTCGGTAGGGTTCCTCGCCAATTGGTTAGACCCATATTGGGTTTCTTGCTATTAGCTCGTTGAGCAATAATCTCCGCTGCGGTTTTTCCGGTAATTGCCCAGTGAATTTTGTTTTGCACTGTCTTAAAGAAAGTGATGCTATTTTCATCAGTTGGGTCGTAATCTACGCTCAATGCATAGATGTCCGTAATTTTACGATAAAATCTTTTTTCTGATGTGCGGATGTCCTGTATTCTTTGGACAAGCTCTTCGAAATAGTCAAAGGGTACGTCTGGGTTCTTGAGCCTTTGATCGTCCAACACAAAGCCTTTAGTGATGTATTCTTTGAGGATTTTTGTTGCCCAGATGCGGAATTGGGTAGCGCGTTTAGAGTTAATGCGGTAGCCAACGGCGATTATTGCATCCAAATTATAGTGTTCAACGCTACGCGAGATATCTCTTCGGCCTTCTTTTTGAACTATTAAGAATTTCTTAATAGTTAAAATTTGTACAAGTTCTTTTTCATCAAATATATTCTTAAGATGCATGTTTACATTAGCTGTTGTCACATCAAAAAGCTCAGCCATTAATTTTTGATTAAGCCAAACTGTATCACCGTCAAAACGCACATCTAGCTTTACCTCGCCAGTTTCATTTTGATAAATGATAATTTGTGAATTATTAGTCATAACAGCTCCTCAATCGCTTTCATGATTTCCGCGCTTGCTTTGTCTAGTACCTGCATTTCTTGGAGTATTTGTGGAATTCTCCTGTGGTGTCCGTTATTCGCCTGTCAGTTGTTGTCTTTTGCCTTAGCCCAAGCTAGGATTTCCGCTCTATTGAAGCGCCATGATCCACCCACTTTGAAGCCAGGGATTTTGCCCTCAGATACCAGTCGATAAGCTGTTTTTTCCGTAATCTTCAAATAAGTGGCGATATCACTTATGGTCATAATTTCATCACTCATTAATGCACCTTTAAATTATTTTCATATTCTAGTGGTGAGAAAGTAAAGGAAAATTTTCCGTAATGCAATTATTTTGTTATGAATACAGGTAAGGTAGAAGGTGTGCCATGAGTTGTTGATGTCTTATCTATATTCCCTTGATTTCGCTTGAAATTTTGAATTTTGCCCTTATAAAGTGTTTATGGCTTCTGATGTCTAGGGATGTAATGCCTGAACAGTGGGGGCTGTATAAATTTAGGGCGCATAAGCTTAATGAATAGAGGAACAACGGTAAAGGAAAATAATATGACAAATTATATTTATGACAGTAAAGGGAGTGCAGTGGGTTTTTGGATAGCCAAATATGTTTATGCTCTTAATGGTACTCCAATTGGCCAGCTTCATGGAGAGCATGTACATCGACTTTCAGGCGAATATATTGGTGAGCTTCACAAGGATATGGTGTTGGATAAGCACTTGGGAAACTTTGGAAATGTAGGAAACCCAGGAAATCCGGGGAATCCAGGTAACCCTGGTAATCCAGGCAATCGTGGGTTTATCAACTATCTGTTTGGCCGGATGCCTTAGGAGAAAAAAAAGGCGTGGCTTTAAAACCCATTCATCCATCAATCCCAAAAGCTTTACGGGAAAATCCAGATCAACATTTGTATGGGCTACTTATCTTAATAGATGCCATTCGATCTGGGAAAACACGGGAACGCAATCTAGCCATTCAGCATTTAAAAGATAGATTAAAGCATGAAAAATAATGAAGCAATAAAATTTGCTGATATTCATAATAATCGATTTTTTCATGATGCTTTACCTGGTCATTTTGTTCAGTATAGTAGTGTGGCCGATGAGCGCATTACATTTTTTTTACAAAAAATAGAACAAATTGCTCAATGTAATTAAGAGTAATAGTATATGAAATTAATTTGGTTAACTGATATTCATCTTAACTTCCTTGAAAAAGAGACAAGGTTGAATTTTTATCAAGATATCATTAAAACAAATAGCGATGCTGTGCTTATTACAGGTGATATAGCTGAAGCGCCGTCTGTTGGTGCAATTTTACGAGAAATGGGTAATAGCGTTAAAAAACCTATCTATTTTGTATTAGGCAATCATGATTATTACAGAAGCGAAGTAGATGTGGTTAAAAAAGAGATGGAACAGCTAACGCGGGATGAAGCTTTATTAAATTGGTTACCTCATACAGGCCATCAAGTTTTAGATAAAGATATTATATTGGTAGGACAAGATGGTTGGGCAGATGGAAGGCTAGGGGATTACCACAATAGCTGCGCAGTACTTAATGATAGTCGTATGATTACGGATTTATTCCAAGCAAAGCTTCTTGGGAAAAATAAGCTTTTAGAAAAAATGCAGCAATTGGCTGATGGCGATGCTTTACAATTAAAAGACCAGTTAGAACAAGCCATTGAAAGCCAACCTAAGAAAATAATTATACTAACGCATGTGCCGCCTTTTAAAGAAACTTGTTTGTATGAAGGCAAAATAAGTAATGATGATTATTTACCTTATTTTACTTCTAAGGTAGTGGGTGATATTTTAATGCAGTTTGCAGGCGAAAATCCTGGCATATTATTCTTAACGTTTTGTGGACATACGCATTGCGAAGCAATTTATAATCCGTTGGATAATTTAATAGTTAAAACGGGTAGGGCTGAATATTGCCAGCCAGAGATTCATGAACTTATAACATTATGATCTACCTATTAATGATATTAATTTGTGAGGATGAAAATGTCTGATAATGAAGATTATGAAAAAAATTAGAAGAATATAAAAAATATTTAATGCCAGCAGAAATAATGCGAGTAATGGATTCCATAAAAGTTCTGTGAAATTCACAATCTTAATGCGATATTGAACCCGTAAGCTTTGGAGAGAGGGATTTTGGGTTACAGCGTGTAACAATTTGTTAAGGTTAGCCTCCTCTTTAAAAAGAGCAGGGTCTTTTAATTTTGAGTTGTTATTTTTTGCTCGCCGTAGCTTAATATAATTCCGTAGGTAGCGTAACATGTTTGTAGTCCTTTAAATTCGCCTTCAGG
>JBEPVU010000174.1:0-4900 GCA_041690855.1 Gammaproteobacteria bacterium
AAAAGTATAGGTGAGCTATCTGATCAAGATAAAGATGCAATGGTTCAACGAATTACCACCCATTTAAGCTTTAATCTAAAACATAATTAAAGTTGCTTTTTATACATTTTTAGATAAACTATAAGCTTTAATCCTACGGAACTCTAAATGTCTAACGATTCAGCGAAACCTGCCCCTTCCCGCTCTTGGCTGGAGCGCTTGAGCCAGGCTTTGTTGCGTGAGCCGCAGGATCGTGAACAATTAGTAGAATTACTGCGCGATGCTGAGCAGCGTAATCTGCTGGATGCTCACGCATTGGCCATGATTGAAGGCGTTCTACAGATTTCTGATATGCAGGTGCGCGACATTATGGTACCGCGGGCGCAAATGGTGATCGTAGAAGAAAAAAGCGAATTACAAGAATTTCTGCCGGCGCTGATTGAATCCGGCCATTCACGTTTTCCCGTGATTGGTGAAAATAAAGATGAAGTGATTGGGATTTTACTGGCAAAAGATTTACTCGCTTACACGGCCGAAAAACAACAGGATTTTAATCTGCGGGAAACTTTACGGCCCGCTGTTTTCGTGCCAGAAAGTAAACGCCTGGATAAACTATTACAGGAATTTCGCCGCAACCGTAATCATATGGCAATGGTGGTGGATGAATACGGCGGCGTAGCCGGTTTAGTGACGATTGAAGATGTGCTGGAACAAATCGTTGGCGATATTGAAGACGAATATGATATTGACGATGAAAGTTATATTAAACAATACAGCCGCACGCAATTTATCGTAAAAGCCTTAACGTCGATGGAAGAATTTAATCAGTATTTTGGCGTACAGTTAGATCCGCACAGTTTCGATACCGTGGGCGGCCTGGTAACTCATGCGTTTGGTCATTTGCCAAAACGCGGCGAGACTATTCAGATCGAACAATTTCGCTTTAAAGTATTACACGCCGATAATCGCCGCATTCGCCTGCTGCGCGTCACACGCGCAAAAGCGGTGGAAGCAGACGGTTAAAACGTTCCTGAGTGGCCAAAGCCGCCTGCGCCACGATCGGTGGCCGTAAAATCCTTCACAACCTCGAATTCTGCTTTTACCACCGGCACAAACACTAATTGCGCGATACGTTCGCCGGGCTGAATAGTAAAATGATCGCTGCCACGGTTCCAGCAGGACACTAATAACTCGCCCTGATAATCCGCATCAATTAAACCGACTAAATTACCTAATACAATACCGTGCTTATGTCCCAGGCCTGAACGTGGCAAAATCATGGCGGCGAGATTGGGATCGGCGATATAAATAGCCAGTCCCGTTGCAATCAGTTGTGTTTCACCAGGCGCTAATGGTAAGGGCGCATTAATACAGGCGCGTAAATCCAGCCCCGCTGAACCCAAGGTTGCATAGTGCGGCAATGGATATTCAGTGCCAATTTTTGGATTTAATATTTTTAATTGAATTTTTTGCATAAAAATTGCTCATGAATTATATTATTTAACATCTGGTAAAAAATACTCTGTATTTTGACTGCCTACAACACATAATAATAAATAAAAACGAGAACAGCGAAAATGCCACATACCGACGAAAACGATCCTGAAATTCTATTATATTACGCCTTACGCGAAAAAAATATTACCGATGCAAATAAAATATATACCAACAACCCAACCATCGATTTAAATATATTCCTGCAAAACGGTGAAAATATAAAAACATGCTTGCTATCTTTATTCTATAAAAAATATGAATTATTTAGTCAACTTAATCTTGATTTGAAAAAAACTATCGTCAAGAATTTAGCATATGAATTTTATGAGTTATTAGTTGAACCTAATGAAACTGAAAAAACTGTTTCTATTCATTTAAAAACCTGTTTAGCTAATATAGAAAAAATTGTTGGCAACAGTGCCAAATCATATTTTCTTACTTCACTAGATAATATTAAAATAAATCATATTGTTAACGGAGAAGAGGTAACAGTAAATATTATCAGTGAAGCTATTTTCCTTGGACTGCGTGGAAAAAAAATTATTGATCGTCTTTTAGCACTAGGTTTTACTTTTCAAAATTCCCTCTTTGAGCTGGCTTATCTAGGTGAAACCAGTAATTTGCAGGAATACTCATCTATGTTTCAAAATATTTTAATATTTTATGATAATAATGGTTATTTGCCCATCTTTTACGCGATTGCACAAGCTCATATCGAAACCGTTGAATTTATACTAATACAGCATCCCGAACAGATTTTTAACTACAGCAATTCTTCACAAGAAACGTGCCTATTAGCAGCATTACATTGGTGCGCTAATAAATTTAATCAAAAATTTAATGATACTGAAAAAGAAAAATATCTTATGATGGCGGAAAAAATAGCAGGTTATACGAATCAAGCTTTTTCCAATGAAGCAAAAAAACAGGCGAAAATTTATCTAAGCATCATTTTTTCAAAACCTATTCAATGTTACGCAAACCTTTGGAAACTTTACCAAAATCTGCTATTAGAATTAGAAAATGAAAATTCTAATAATGATTTTTTAAAAGTCAATAAGATACTAATAGCACAATATAAAAATAAAAGCATTCAATATACCCGTACCTTTAATATAAATGAATTAAAAATACCGCTACAATTTTTTCCATTTCCTCAACTAAACACCTGGGTTACGTTTAGAATTTTTTTTGAATATAAAACTGAAAGTAATCTTTCCAAAAAAAGAAAGGCTAATGAATTGATTGACGCCAATAATAATATAGATCCAGCTTCCGAATATAAAACAAAGGAGCAAAAGATTAGGATTTATTAAGGCTAAATATAGACTCATTTCATTGAGGTTTTGCGTATTATAATCTCCTCCCCCTGAAAAGGGGAAGGAATAATACGTAAATCCTCAACGGGTTGGGTATATATTATTTTCTTTTATTATTACTGGTCATTAAAAACCGTTCGGCAATAATTTTCACTAACTGTTGCGCAATTTGTTTTTTAGGCGCCAGGGGTAATTGTTGTTGTCCTTGCGGCCAGATAACAGTAACTTCATTATTGTCTACTTCAAAGCCCTGATGCTCACCTACTGGATTGGCAATAATTAAATTTAATTTTTTCTGTTTTAATTTTGTTTTAGCGTAATCAATTACCTGATCAGTTTCGGCGGCAAAACCAATCGTGAAAGGCGGTTTTTTTAAGTGTGCGACGGTTGCCAGTATATCCGGCGTACGTTCGAGCGCTAATTGAATTTTTTCCTGCGTTTTTTTAATTTTGTGTGCTGATGGCTGCGCGACACGATAATCGGCTACGGCGGCGGCGGCGATAAAAATAGCGCATTGATTAACGTGCGCCAATACCGCCTGTTGCATTTGTTCTGCGGTTTGCACATCAATGCGCGTTATCTGTGCAGGCGTAGGCAATTGCACAGGCCCGCTGATAAGCGTGACGTGCGCACCGGCTACTTGTAGCGCCTGCGCTAACGCAAAACCCATTTTACCGGAACTGCGATTGGTTAAATAACGGACGGCATCGATATTTTCCTGCGTTGGGCCGGCCGTCATTAATACAGGAATATTGTCTAATAACTTTGGTTCTAATAGTTGCTTTAAATATTCTACCATGGCTAAGGGTTCTACCATCCGACCCGCCCCTACTTCACCGCAAGCTTGCGAACCTTCCGCGGGGCCTATTATTTGCACACCGCGCGTTAATAATAATTTAACATTCGCTTGCGTAGCATCATTGCGCCACATTTGCTGATTCATTGCAGGCGCTAATACAATCGGCGCTGCTGACGCTAAACATAAGGTTGTAAGTAAATCATTTGCGAATCCATGGTTTAAACGCGCGATAAAATCTGCGCTGGCGGGCGCAACAATAATCCAATCCGCCCAACGCGCCAGCTCAATATGTCCCATCGCCGCTTCGGCCTGGGTGTCCCATAAGTTTTCACGCACGGGATTGCCAGACAACGCCTGCAAGGTTAATGGCGTAATAAAAGCCTTAGCAGCTTCCGTCATCACCACTTGGACTTGCGCGCCCTGCTCACGTAAACGCCTGACCAGATCAGCCGCCTTATAAGCGGCAATCCCGCCGGTTACGCCTAATAATATTTTTTTGTTATTCAATGTATTCACGCTTGAAATTGGCAATATATTAAAACATAATATAGCACTAATTAACTAACTTGGCAAAATCATTATGGCAATCACCGACTGGCCGGCCGCAGAACGGCCGCGCGAAAAATTATTGGACAAAGGCCCTGCCGCTCTATCAGACGCCGAGCTGCTGGCGATCTTTTTACGTACCGGCGTCCGAGGCAAAACAGCCGTCGACCTGGGGCGTTTATTGCTGCAGGAATTTGGCGGTCTGCGCAATATTGTCGCAGCTAAACAAGAGCGTTTCTGTCAGAGCCACGGTCTAGGCACAGCTAAATATGTGCAATTACAAGCTGTATTGGAAATTGCCCGCCGTTATCTGCAAGAAAATTTAGAACGCAGCAGTGCATTGACCAACCCTTATGAAACCCGCCATTTTTTAACATCCCGTTTACGTAATTACGAACGCGAAGTATTTGCCTGTTTGTTTTTAGACAATGCCCATCGTGTGATTCGTTACGATGAATTATTTCAGGGTACCATTAACAGCACGACAGTGCATCCGCGTGAAGTAGTAAAACAAGCCTTAAATTACAACGCCGCCGCCGTTATTTTCGCTCACAACCACCCTTCCGGCGTTGCCGAACCCAGCGCTTCCGATCAATACGTGACGCAACAGCTTAAACAGGCACTGCAATTAATTGATGTGAGAGTGCTAGATCATATTATTGTAGGCGATGGACAAGTCACTTCGTTTGTTGAACGGGGACTATTGTGATTTTCACCTCTCCCCCCGGGAGAGGTCGACGCGTAGCGGCGGGTGAGGGAG
>JBEPVU010000175.1:0-4900 GCA_041690855.1 Gammaproteobacteria bacterium
GCCTTGTCTAGCTGGATTACACGCTTGCTATGTTCAATCTACAGGTATTTTTTTAAATACCTAAAAATATTCCATAATCTCACTTTGAAAACACTCGAAAAACCTATATATTCCAACCTTCGGGGTGTAGCTCAGCTTGGTGGAGCGCTAGCTTCGGGAGTTAGAGGCCGGAGGTTCAAATCCTCTCACCCCGACCAGACTCCTAAAAAAAATGGCGCAGATTAATGCGCCATTTTTATTTCACTTCGTTATTATCATTTCCCTGCATAGTAAAAAGCATTTGCTGTCTTTAACATATCTTCAGGGCTAGCGGAAGATTGAAAAAGTACCGATAGCAATGCCTGCGTATAAGCGTGCGCGGCAACATCTTTACCAAAAGCAGCCTGATTAAAAGGATTTAATTGCTGATAATCCCACGAGGCGCTAGACATGTGTTGATCATAATCAGCATTATACAATGACCATAAAATCAAACTATCGGCGCCCGCTGTCTGCATAGTGGTAAATAAATTTTTATCCACGACTAAAAATTGACTGTGAACATCCGCCACACCCGAATAGACGTCACTCGTTTGATGGTTTTTGATCCATTGCTGCGTATTATTATCGGGCGTAAATCCTTCTTTTAAAGGCAGATCAAACGCTACAAAAGGATCATTCCAGCGGTAATGCGGATCAGTACTGGGATCACGGCTGGGCGTAATATTACCGCCGCCCGCTAAACTAGCATCGATATTAATCGGATAATTAGGAAATCCCGCTTCTAAACCAAACGCTAAATGAGGCTTATTACCGCTGATTTTATCGATAACATTCTGCTTATACATAGCAATAATCGTTTCCGCCTGGCTTTTAACCGCACAATCAATATCTTGATAGCCTTGCGTACTGGGATCACGGCTGGAAAATTGTCCATCCGCATTTTTGCCAATACACCAGGATGACGTTAATCCATCATAACCATCGTCTAAGTCATATGTCATCACATCAATCGCATCCAGCTTGTTTAACAGACCCGCAAAAATAGCCTCAGGATAATGAAAAGAATACTTTTTACCCTGATAACTCATATTATTAATCACCTGATAATTGGCCATATCGTAAAGAATGCCTTTTAAATTACCACCGGTGGTTAATTGTGAATAAGGATAAGTAGTATCTTCACCGCAAACACTATTGCCATAAGCGGATACCGGACACCAGAAATTACTGCCGCCGATATGATCATGCACATCATAAGCACCTGCCGCAGAAGCCGCGATCGTTACCCCTAACCCATTACTTTGCGCCGTGTTTTCCAGAGCTTGCAAAATAGTGGCGTATTTTATAACGCTATAAGGAATCACATAAGGACCATTAGGATTGCTGGCCCATGCAGGATTAATCGTCAACACCGGCAAATGATAGCTGGTTGCCGCTACAAACCAATTTTCTTCATAGTCTAAATCCAATCCGTCTGCGCCCAGCGCTTTAGCCGCTTTTGCCCACGTATCGGTATATTGTTTAGTTGTATAAGCGGCAGTGGGCTGCACTTGCGCAAGCTTGCTGCCGGTAGGTAATTTAGCTGTATTAAAGTTAGTCACCATATCCGGTGTTAGCGGAAAATTAGCCGTACAACTGGGTTGTGCCGCCGCCGTTTTTTCAGGGTCATAACAGCTATAAGCCCAACCACCCACAGCAAAATAGACTTGAACATTATCTTTTCGTAATTGAGCAATACCCGATTGCAACGCGCTGACCTCACTCGCGCTTGCAGTCGGCAGCAAGCCAGCATCTATAATTAATTGCTGTAAATTGTTCTGCGCAACATCCGCATTAATTTTCTGTGGATCCATATTAGGATTTAAGAAAGACAACACGAGTCTATCAATATGCACCTGTTTAGCCGCAATTTCCGGCACTAATTTATCCGTTAAATAACGGATAGCATCCGTATTTGTGGCAGGATCAACACTGACCAGCAGATAAGCGGTAATTTTACTGCCAGCCTGGCTGCTACTACTAGCCCAGCCCGCTTGAGAAGCCAGCGTAACCATTAACAGCGGAATTAAAAATTTTCTGATCGTTTTTATCTTTTTTTTGCGTGCAATTATTGATATGATAGAATTCTTCCTATCTCTTTCAGACTATGAGCCTTACACAAGAGGCAAAGCCCATGCGCCTGACAATTCTGACAGTTTTTCGTTTACCCACTGCGGAAAATCTGATAATTTAAGCACTTTCAAGCCGTCATTCTATTAAGAACAACCATGCCAAAAAATTGTATCATCATAGGAATAGCGGGCGCTTCCGGCTCAGGAAAAAGCCTGCTGGCAAAAACCATTGTGCAGGAATTAGGCTCCAAGCAAGTCGAAGTGATTACGGAAGATTCTTATTACAAAAATCATACTGATTTAAGCTTCGAGCACCGAGAAAAAATCAATTATGATCATCCCGATGCCTTTGATCACAACCTGCTATGCCAGCATTTAGAAGCCTTGCAGGCAGGACAGACTATCGAAGTGCCGCTTTATAACCACAGTTTACATGCCCGCGATGAAAAAACCCGAAAAATCGGCCAACATGCCATTATAGTGCTAGAAGGCATTCTATTATTTGTCGATGCCAGACTGCGCGAATTAATGGATATTGCTATTTATATGGATACGCCTCTGGATATCTGCTTAATCCGCCGCTTAAAACGCGATATTATTGAGCGTAAACGCAGTTTTGATTCCGTCCTGGAACAATATGAAAACACCGTTCGCCCTATGTATCTACAATTTATTGAACCATCCAAGCGCTATGCTGATATTATCGTGCCGCGCGGCGGTGAAAATCGCATCGCCATTGATCTGATTAAGGCAAAAATGCGAGAATTACTTGATAAATTTAGTCAAACACAATCCTAGTTAAGCTATAAAGGAAACCATTATGGGCATTTTAAAAAACAAACGTATTTTAATTACTGGCGTTATCAGCGATCGTTCTATCGCCGCGGGCATCGCCGAAGCCATGCAACGTGAAGGTGCAGAATTAGCGTTTACTTACGTAGGCGAAAAATTCCGCGAACGGGTTACTAAATTAGCGGCGCAATGGGGATCAAAAATTGTGCTGCCCTGCGATGTCTCCAACGATGAAGAAATTGATAATGCGTTTAAAACGTTAAAACAGCACTGGGACAGCCTGGATGGTATTATTCATTCCATTGCTTTTGCGCCAGCCGATCAATTAGAAGGCGATTATTTTGATAAAGTTAACCGTGAAGGGTTTCGTATCGCCCACGATATCAGCAGCTATAGCTTAGCGGCGCTAGCTAAAGCGGGTTATCCCTTGATGGAAGGCCGCAATGGCACTATTTTAACGTTAACTTATTTAGGTTCTACGCGGGTAACCAATAATTACAATATTATGGGCGTCGCCAAAGCCAGCTTAGAAGCGAATGTGCGCTATCTAGCCAACAGCTTAGGCCCTCGTGGGATTCGCGTAAACGCCATCTCCGCCGGCCCTATCCGCACCCTCGCCGCTTCAGGCATTTCAGGTTTCCGCAAAATATTAAGCTACCATGAGAAAGTCACCCCTTTAAGACAGAACGTCACCCTTGAACAAGTCGGCAACACCGCCGCATTCCTCTGCTCCGACCTGGCCAGCGGCATCACCGGCGAAATCGTGCATGTGGATGGGGGTTATCATATAATGGGTGTTGCTAATTTGAGTGAAGAATAGATAGAAAACAAATGCGCTAACTTCTCCGCCGCACAATAAATTGCGCTATAGCGCCTAATTTACTGTTCTGTAAATTAGTCTGTTCTAAATATTGATGAGCCTGCTGATAGAGCGCGTTTAATTTTTCTTTGGCTGCTGGCAATCCCAGCAATGCGGGATACGTCGCTTTATTATTTGCTAAATCAGCGCCCTGCTGTTTGCCTAGTATTTCTGTACCACTTTCCAGATCGATAATATCATCCTGCACTTGAAATGCCAGGCCGATAGTTTGAGCAAATAAAGTTAAATTACTTAATTGAACTGCATCTTTACATCCACCCGCTAACGCGCCTAATTGTATACTGGCGGTAATTAACGCGCCGGTTTTACGCGTATGAATAGCTTCTAAGGCTACCAGCGTGATTTTTTTATTTTCCGCCGCTAAATCTAATGTCTGGCCACCTACCATACCCATAGAACCACTCGCTTGCGCTAAAATAATAATCATTTGCGTAATAACATCGGCGCTAATCTTGGTACGCGCTTGCGCCAGTATCTCAAACGCTAATGACTGCAATGCATCACCCACTAAAATAGCCATGGCTTCGCCATATATTTTATGACAGGTAGGCTTGCCATGACGCAGATCATCATTATCCATCGCCGGTAAATCATCGTGGACTAATGAGTAAGCGTGGATTAATTCAACGGCGGCGGCCATATAATCCAAAACAGTTAGCTCTGCGCCTGACGCTTCGCCAGCGGCATAAACCAATGCCGCACGAATCCGTTTACCACCGCTTAACACGACATAACGCATCGCTTGATGTAGTTCTGCTGGAAGAATATTGTCTGCCGGTAATACGTGCGCTAAAAAAGTATTAATCCGCGTTTGATAATCATTTAAAAAATGGGCAGTTTCCATAAATCAGATTTTATTTCCTTCAAAAGCTGGAATTAATTCAAACGGCAATTGATTAACCGGTGGCTGCGGCCACAAGCTTAAAACATAACCACCGTCACCAGCGCCCGTTGGTTTAACCGCCAGCGCACCCGCCTTTAATAATTGATCGCAATGTTGTTTTAAATCGCCATGCAATAATCCCCATTGCTCGAAACAGTGCTGTGCCTGGTTGATGGCTTTTATTAATAATGACAACCCTTCCTGCTCATTTAATTGCAAAGCCTGCCCTGCTAATTGCACGCTGTCCTGCAT
>JBEPVU010000176.1:0-4891 GCA_041690855.1 Gammaproteobacteria bacterium
GCCGAATGTATTATATCTCATTTAACGCTTGATTCTTTTAAACAACTTTGCCAGCTTGCTTATCAACGCTATCGCTTACCGGTACGGCTACTAGGCCTTGGCGTACATTTTCGATCGGCTTGCGAAAAAACGCTTGATAGTGAACAATTAATATTAAATATTGCAACTTAATATCATTGAGAGAAATTCTGCGGGAAACGACTTATGAAAACCATTTTAATTACAGGCGCGACGGGGTCAATCGGCTTAACACTTTGTAATCAACTGGCACGCAAAGGTCACGCACTGATCATTACTGCTCGTAATAAGGAAAAACTCCAAATTTTAGCGGAAAAAATTTATACCGAGTTTAAAACAAAGGTAACCTGCGCCGCATCTGATTTTAGCGATCCCGTTACCTTTACAGATTTATTAAAATTAACTGGAACCGGTATTGATGGCTTAGTCATTATGCCTCCTCAACCCTTGCCAACCAAACAATGTTTACCAGCAGATAGCGTTTGGGAAAATATGTTTAAAACAAGCTTCATCGGCGCTGTTGCGTTAATCAGAGATTTAATCCCTGCCCTCACAAAAAACAGAGCGGCGACTGTATTAATCTCTGGCATGACTTCCAAACAACCTCATAGTGAATACGCGCTTAGCAATGTATTAAGGACTGCCTGGACAGGTCAAATAAAAACAATGGCTGATGTTTATGGCACAGCAGGATTACGCTTCAATACATTATCATTAGGCGGAATTATCACAGACAAACTAATAGCAAAAATAACTCAGGAAAACAAAGCCACAGGTAAAACAATAACTGAAGCTTTAACAGAACGGACACTGAATATACCGTTGCGCAAATATGCCACATTAACTGAAGTAGCCGATATGGTTGATTTATTAATCAATTCCGAGGCAAGTCAACATCTGACCGGACAAAATATAGTATTGGATGGCGGTTTTACCAGACCTTATTAATATTACTGCTTAAGATAAGCATATAAGGTAGGACGGCTGATTTTAAAGGTTTTGCAAATACTGGTAATAGTATTGCGTTTATCGGCGTGGAGCTTGCGAATGGTTGCAATCTGTCTGGGCGCCAGCGCTTTTGGCCTGCCGCCATTTTTGCCTCTTGCTCTCGCCGCGGCTAAACCAACCTGTGTGCGCTTCTGGATAATATCGCGTTCATATTCAGCCAGGGAACTAAAGACACGAAAAATCATTTCGCTGCTTGCATTGGTAGTATCAATGTTATCTTGCAGACTTTTAAGCCCAATGCCCTGTTGCTGCAAATCCCTGATAATGTCAATTAAACTATTAATGGAATAACCTAAAACATTTAATTTATACACGACTAATATATCGCCTCTATTTAAATGTTCCAGGGCTTCGCGTAGTTTATGCGTTTCTCTGATACTACTAGCCTGATCGGAAAAGATATATTTACAGCCAGCGCCTTTCAAAATCTGCATTTGCTGTATTATATTTTTGCTGGAGCCAAAAACACGGGCATAACCCACTTTTTTTAACATGGTTTAATATCTCCTGATATTGACGAGCAGCCTGCTCTCCCGTAAATCAGTTAATATAATAATACTTTTTTTAACTTTGATAAATAGACAATTTACTTTACTTATTCAATCTCTCTATTTATTGTAATTACTTTGCCGAGCAGGCGGAAAAAATCGGCAACAAAAATAACTAAAAGCAAACAGCATAATTTTAGTTGATTTTTTTGTACACGCTATGAAAATCTACCCTTAGAACTGCATGCCAACTTTCAAGAATGGGCCTCGCACACTATAATTGCTTTGTGTGTGGGCCATTGTTGCGACAAAAATACCGCCAGTTTGTATTGGCGCACCTTCTACTAATGAGCTTGGCATATATTGATTAATCGCATTGATATAAACCGCGCCCTGATAACCCGCCTGCACAGTAAATATAGTATCTTTACTAAAGGTGTGTTTGTATTGAATGCCTAATTTAGCGTCAATACCAGGAACTACCTGGGTGCTGGTTTGATCTGTGATCGATTGATTATTAACGCTCTCCCCATACTTCTGCTGCAGTTCTGCTCCGGAAGAAGTATAATTTAATGTCGCGTTCGATTGGCCGATCAGTGCTGAGACAGCAGTCTCGCCAAGTAATCCAAAACCATTAGCCGTATTATACGCTAGCCGCATACCCAGGCGTGGGCCAAGACCGGTAAAACTGGATTGGTTATAAGAAGTAGTGCTGAAAGGCCCCGGATAAAGACCATCCGGAACATTGCCGCTAAAAGTTGTTTGCATATCTTGTCGAAGAAAGCCGGTACTTAAACCACCAAAAAATCGCATTTCCACATGGCTACCAAAATCCACGTATTGACCCACATCCAAGTTGACCACATCATATTTGAACTTTACATTACCAACCGCGCTGCGAATTGGAATTGCATCAGGCCCAATTTGATAATCTGGCCCAACAAAATAATCAACACCATTAGCTGTCACACTAGAAGAAGTGCTGCTGCTTAAATGTGTCCAATCCAAGCTGATATCGTTGCCGCCCTGAAAAATATAGCGGGCACCTAATTCAAAAGCGGGCGCATAACCAGGTTTGAGTTCTTGCTCAGTCCAACTAGGTGATTGCAATGGAAGCGCTTTGTTTAAAATTGCATAATTAAGATTACTCGCAGCCGGCTTTAAAGCCAATGCCGTAATATCGTATTCAAATCCTGGGGTTAAATTAGGGATAGTAACATTGAAGCTAATATCCTTTGTTGGGGCATCTGCGTAACTGGTTGTAGCACTCAACACAAAACCAAACGTGGATAATAGTAAGACTAATGATTGCTTTTTTAACACAACTAACTCCTTTTAATAAATAAAGCTACCCGGCATTCTAGCATACAATTGTTATAATCAAACCTTTATTAGCTTTAAAAATTGGATGTTGTTCTTTATTCACCTGGTTAACTATAATTTGCGTAATGAAGCATTAATAAATTTTTGTAGCCTTGAAGGCCGATGATAGACAGGGTTAATGCCTTTTCCTAACTGATATTTGCTGCCTTGTTGAATGGCCTGAGTAATATAGTGTTTTGCTTTATGAATAGCTTGAGCTAAATTATTTCCCTGCGCTAAATAGGAGGCAATGGCTGAGGAAAAAGTACAACCCGTACCATGAGTGTTTATAGTCTCAATGCGCTTAACTTTAAACCATAAAAATGTCTTTTCTTGATACTGAAATAAACAATCAGCGCTTAATTGATCCTGAAAATGTCCCCCTTTAATTAATACATTAATTTTAAATTTTTCTGCAAGTTTTTGGGCTGTATCTTGCATGGCATCGTAGGAATTAATGGTACAATCAGCCAACACTTCCGCTTCATTAAGGTTCGGCGTAATTAAATCCACTCGTGGAATTAATTTTTCCTGCAAAGTTTTTATGGCGTCATCAGTGATTAATTTACTGCCACCTTTTGCAATCATAACGGGATCTAGAATAATATTTTTAACGCGCCACTGCAAAATTTTAGCTGTAACAATATCGATGACCTCTGGTTTATGTAGCATCCCTATTTTTATAGCATTAAAAGCAATATCATTGAAAACAGCATCCAATTGTTCCGCAATAAATTGCGGCGCAATAGCGTAAATAGCGCTTACTCCTTGTGTATTTTGCGCAGTTAATGCCGTAATAACGGATGCGGCATAGCTGCCGGTTGCTGTGATAGTTTTAATATCCGCCTGAATACCTGCCCCGCCTGAGCTATCCGAACCAGCAATTGTTAATACCGTATGATATTGTTTATAGATTAACATAGGATTTCCTGCACGCTTCTATTAGCTTTTTAATCTGTTTTGCTGCAATGGCAGGCTTTTCATTACCGAGAATAGCCGAAATAACGGCTACGCCATTAACCTGGCATTTCATAATTTGTGCAATATTGGTGGCATTAATACCGCCTATCGCTACAATAGGTTTTTTAAGGAGTAATCTTATTTTCTTCAGCGCGTTAATGCCAATGGGGCATGAAGCATCAGCTTTGGATTGCGTTGCAAAGATGGGACCTACTCCGAAATAATCCGCGTCACTATAAGCGCCTTGCAACGCCTGTTGATAATTTGTTACTGAAAGGCCAATAATTTTACCATGCCCTAATATTTCCCTTGCTTTAGAATAGGCAGTATCCGATTGTCCTAAATGTACTCCGTCTGCATTTAAATAATGGGCTATCTCTACATGGTCATTAATAATCAAAGGAACTTTCAATGGCCGTAGAATATTAAGTAATTTTTTTCCTAATGCTATTATTTCGTCTTTATTTAAGTGCTTTTCACGCAGCTGTACACAGGTAACGCCTGCTTTAACAGCGGCTTCAACAGCAGTAATGATGTTAGCCGATTTACTGTGTTGACGATCAGCAATTAAGTAAAGAGAATAATCAATCATTCGGCGCAACCTACATTTTCAGAGTGGCGTATCTGTAATGGAATAAAATCTTCTTCGCTAAGCTGCGCCAGACTATCCAATAAATGCATATAAAAACTTCCTGGGCCATCTGCTTTTTTTTCAGCATTTTCACCTGCAATAGCAAAGACAGCCATTCCATACACAGCCGCTTTAAAAGAATCCGGTATGATAGCCGCAAAAGCGCCAATAATAGCGGTTACGGCACAACCCATTCCGGTTACGCGTGTAAATAAAGCGCTGCCATTATGGATGCTATATTGTGTAGTTGAATTGATGATCCAATCTATCGCTCCACTGATGACAACGGTGCATTGATAACGCTGCGCTAATATATTTGCAGCCTGGATAGCCGTCATACTATCGCTAGTTGAATCAACGCCTCTGGTTATAACAGCATCATCCACTAGCGCCATAATTTCAGAAGCATTGCCTCGTACAATAC
>JBEPVU010000177.1:0-4866 GCA_041690855.1 Gammaproteobacteria bacterium
CTTCTTTTAAGCCTTTTTCAAAGCCTGTTTTTTCAAACTGCTGCGCCAGGGTTTTGACTTCTTTTAAGCCTTTTTCAAAACCTGTTTTTTCAAATTGCTGCGCCAGAGTTTTAGCTTCTTTTAAGCCTTTTTCAAAGCCTGTTTTTTCAAACTGCTGCGCCAGGGTTTTAGCTTCTTTTAAGCCTTTTTCAAAGCCTGTTTTTTCAAACTGCTGTGCCAGGGTTTTGGCTTCTTTTAAGCCTTTTTCAAAACCCGTTTTTTCAAATTGCTGTGCTAATGTCATAGTTTCACCTCGTAATGCTGATGATAAATATTCATTTGCTTTTGCTAGAAATAATGCTTGATCATCTGCTTGAATACCATCTACTACATAATGTAGCACATGCTTGCTTAAATCAATCCCCTGATCATGCTCTATCTCGTATAGCCAGGGAAACAGTATTTGCAGATATTCAGCTAAGTTTCGCACATTTTGGTATTTTAATACAAACCCTACTAAACCTGACCATAAGTGCTGACGTAATTCTTCATCCTTGATGCGATGTATATCAATTAACTGGTAAGATCGCAACCAGAGTTCACGCGCTAATGCTTGTTGTGCGCCAAATAGTTCTATTACATCTAAAGGAGCGTCCCAAAGCTTTTTGCCAGTATAAACAACTAATGGATACACTATTGGCAGAGGTTCCTTGGGGAACTGTTTACGGTGTTGTTCTATAATCTGTACTGTATAAACCAGTAGTCGCCAGGCAATGTTCGGATCTACAGTGCTTTGATGTTCACATAACAAGTATAAGTAAGCCAAAGTATCATCGAGTTTCACAGTATAAACCACATCGGCTTCGTTGCCTCTATAGGCTTTATCGATAAAGGTATTTTTCTGTAATTTTAAGGTTGCTAAATCAATTTTCTGCAGAATTTCTGCTGGCAATTGCGTTGCAAAAAATTCTTGTGCAACTTTAATATTGGCCATGGATTGCTTGAAAAATTTGTCGTTAGGCTGGTGGATTATTTTGGACATAATGAAATCATGTAAAATTATATTATTTACATTATGCCACAAGGATTATTTATTTGTACATTATTTTTTAATTAATTTTTGTATTTTCTGGCTAAATATTATGCAGCGCAATTATAAGCTAATCTCAATCCGCCGGTTCATTTTATTACCGCGATTAGTATAGTTGGTCGCAATCGGGTTGGCGCTGCCATAGCCTTTAGCTTGAAAACGTTGCTGCGGAATACCGTGCGCCCATAAAAAGGCAACTACGCTATCGGCTTGTGTCTGTGACAATCTTTGTGCGATAGATTCATCCATAATATTATCGGTATAACCAGCAACATTGATAGGAGCATTGCCGGTCTTTTTAAGAAAAGCGGCTGTGTTATTCAGTATATTTTCACAATGCGCGGTTAATTCGGAAGTGCCGAAGTCAAAACAAGCATCGGTAGGAATAATCAGCTTTAAACTTTGGCCAATGCTCACAACCTGCACGCCCTGCTGCGCAAGCTTACTTAAAATAGCGCTGGGGCGATCAGCAAAATAACCCATGACGCCACCCGCTGCGCCGCCAATCGCTACGCCAATGGGTAGCCCGCTAGCGCCGCCTGCTGAGGCGCCTGCGATAGCGCCGGCGGTTGCGCCCGTGCCTGCTAAAATAGGCATTGCTTTAGGTGTATAATAAGCGCCAGGTACTGCCTGATGACTGGCGCAACCCACAGTTACCGTTCCCAAAATGCCGACTAAAGAAAATTTCATCAGTTTTTTAAATAACAACATGTTGCTTTCCTTAAATAAATTATTGAATGTGCGCCAGAATACCGTCTAATTCATCCAGGTTATTATAATGAATAACGACTTTGCCTTTGCCACTATTATTATGTTGAAAATTAACCTGTGCGCCTAGTTTATCAGACAGATTTTTTTGCAGATGACGAATATCAGGATCCAGACTTTTTCCGCTGGATTGCGCGGCTGCTTTTTGATTATTCCAATGACGCACTAATGTTTCCGTTTCGCGCACAGATAAACTTTTGGAGACTACCATTTTTGCTGCCTGACTTTGCGCCAGATCATTTAAAGCGAGTAGGGCGCGCGCATGTCCCATTTCGATATCGCCATGTTCTAACAGCGTTTTAACATCAGGTTGTAACGTTAATAAACGTAATAAATTAGTTACGGTAGTGCGTGATTTACCCACGGCTTCTGCCACTTCCTGCTGTGTGAGGCCAAATTCATCGCTTAAGCGTTGCAAAGCAATCGCTTCTTCCAGTGGATTTAAATTTTCGCGCTGGATATTTTCAATCAGAGAAACTGCGAGCGCCGCTTCATCGGGAATATCTTTAATTAAAGTAGGTACTTCCGTTAAACCCGCTAATTGTGCGGCACGCCAGCGGCGCTCACCGGCGATAATTTCATAACGATCGGGTGCTATTTTGCGGACGACTAACGGTTGAATAATACCTTGCGTGCGTATGGAATCCGCCAGTTCCTGCAATTGCTCTTGCGCGAAATCCCGGCGGGGTTGATAACGGCCGCGTTGTAAAATTTCAATCGGTAAATAGCGGAATTCGTTATTGTTATCAGCCGCAATAGGGGCTTCTGCAACAGCGGTTGCGGTTGTTGCGGTAGCCGCAGCCAGTTTTGGAATAGTAGTTGTACGGCTTAAAAAAACATCCAGGTTACGTCCAAGTCCTCGCTTTTTCATCTTTGTCACCTATGGGTTGTATGGTAAATGTAAAGTTATCCTTATCTTATTTCACTGGCCCTTCTGAGCGTGCTTTTAATAATCCAGGCGTTTCAGTCTCATATTGGTTAAGTAGGGTAGCAGCGGTTTCTTCCCGGCGTCCGTGTAAAATCTCTTCGCCTAACGCTAGATAAGCTGTGGCGCCCACGGAATATTTGTCGTATAACAATGCCGGTAAACCATGGCTCGGCGCTTCGGCCAGGCGCACATTGCGGGGAATAATCGTTTTAAACACTTTATCTGGAAAAATCGCTAATAATTGTTCAGACACCTGTTTGGCTAAACTATTGCGGCTATCGAATAAAGTCCTTAATAATCCCTCAATTTCCAGGCGCTCATTCACTTGCTGTACGCTGGCGATAGTATCTTGCAAACCCCCCAGGCCTTCCAGCGCATAGTATTCGCATTGCATGGGAATTAATACTGAATCTGCTGCGACCAGTGCGTTAATCGTCAGCATATTCAGCGAAGGCGGGCAATCTAATAAAATATAATCGAAATTTTCTTGTTGCGGTTCTAATAATTGATAAAGCCGTTGTTCACGGTTTTCCATTTGCAATAAACCCACTTCAGCAAGGGTTAAATCGCCATTCGCAGGCACTACGCGGTAACCCGCTTCAGTGTCCAGGAGTAGACTATCCAGCGTGAATTCTTCTTCTAATAACGCATCATTAATGGTGTGATGTAAATCATGTTTATTAATTCCGCTGCCCATAGTGGCGTTTCCTTGCGGATCTAAATCGACTAACAATACGCGTTGTTTTAACGCCGCCAGCGAAGCCGCTAAATTAACGCAGGTAGTTGTTTTCCCAACACCGCCTTTCTGATTGGCGATGGCGATTATTTTGGCCATAAATTAAAGGTGCTCTTGACAAGGCTGGTATAGTATAACTGTCGCAAACAAAAAGAGAAATCTATTATGTCGGTATTATATTTTAAAATACTCGCGGCACTACTGATATTAGTAACCAGTTTAGTAGCGGGTATCAGTCCCTTGCGTAAAAGCCATGCTAATCCGGAACTGCGCTGGCTGGCCTTAGGTGAAGCGTTAGCCGGCGGCATATTTTTAGGGATCGCTTTTTTTCATATGCTGCCGGATGCGCAAGTCGAATTACAACAAGCCTACGGTAATTTAGCCTATCCCTATGCAAATCTTTTGTGTGTAGGAGGATTTGTTATTTTATTGTTTTTGGAAAAAGTGATTTTGCAAGTTGGTGATCAAGCTGATCGTAGCAGGCAGACAGTTGTTCCTTATATATTGCCTATTGTGTTGTCCATCCATGCGTTGATTGAAGGAACGGCTTTAGGCATTAATACCACGCTAGCAAACGTGGTGCTCATTTTTGTGGCGATTATTGTACATAAAGGTTCAGAAAGTTTTGCGCTGGCAACCAACCTGGGACGCAGCCATTTGCCGCTGCGCCGCAGTATGCCAATTTTTTTAGGATGGGCATTGATGAGTCCACTAGGCGTTTTGCTGGGTTCTTTGCTGGTTACGCAGTTGCATACGCATAGCGGTCAGGTCACCGCCGCAATCTTTAACGCACTGGCGGCGGGTACATTTATTTATATCGCCACTTTACATAAAACCACGCATATCTGCACCAGCAAGCACATTGATCATTTCATCGAATTTATAAGCTTTTTGCTGGGGCTGGGATTGATGGCGGTGGTGGAAATCTGGTTGTGAGAGTGAATGAAATAATTGCTTAGAAGCATGCTTCTTAAATTTTATAAATCCTATTAAGTGTACTTAATTGACCGTTATTAAAAGCGCCTATTTGCGATTGCTCATTGCTTAATAAGCGACTTACCCCCTTAAGTTTTTCAGTTTTTGAATGATTTTTTAAAAACTCGGTATTTCCTAATGGGGTTTTTGCCAAGACCCGTAAGAAAATAGATTGATATTCGTTAGGATCCTCTTCTCTATTTTGCTTATATTGAGTAAGCGCCGCCTTTAATAAAATCTCTTTGATATTCGGATTGCAGGCATAATCCGCTGCTATTTTGCCTGCGCTATCTTTCGCAAGAGGGTTAGCGCTTTTTGATAATAAAAAGTTGACCATATCAAGATTATTACCTTTTGTAGCACCTACCAGAGGTAATTTTACATTTTTTC
>JBEPVU010000178.1:0-4860 GCA_041690855.1 Gammaproteobacteria bacterium
AGGTATTTCTTTTAACGGCAAGGGCTTTTGTTCAATAGGAGATAATTCATTTTTATGAAAACAAATGTCCTTTATCCACAATTTCCAGGACAACCGGTAAATTCCTTTGCCTAATTTCGCGCTAATCTTATTTTCTAAATCCAGATGTTCATTGCCATCCTGCGCATACAATTGATAGCCGCGAGCGCCAGGCCGGGAATAAACTTCGGTTCCATCGAGGCTACTGGATGAACTATGTACAGTCGCCTGGATTTTTTTTAATATTCCTTTATCTTCTGGTGTATCATCAAAGCGTGGATAATGTCCTTTTTGCTGGCGAAAAATTTCATCGGCTTCTACACGATTAACCAGATTACTGCCTCTATCTTTATCATCGTTACAACCCGTTAAAGGTGTGCGGCCTATTTTGTCATTAAGTCTGACTAAGGTCTTTTGCAGACAATAGTTATTTTCTTTCGCATTATATTGTTTGCCGTAATATAAAGCCTGTGCTTCGGCAAAATCCTGCCATATTTCTAAAAAATCTGTATTCTTACTCGTAACGGCATTAATTTGCGCACTATTTTCCCGCCACCAGCTTTCGCGTAATCTGATTAAATTACTTTCAACCTTATGCTGTTTTTTTAGCATCGTTACAATAGCGGCAAGCTTTTTATCATAATCATTTTTAAGACTATTTTTTTTATTGGCTGGACTTTCTTCATAAAGCGCTAAAATTTTTGTTAGTTCAGTATATAAATTTTTTAACTGCTCACGCCCCTGATGAACCGTCTTTTTTATTTCGTAAAAATGAGACGTATACAACTTAGCAAACATCGTCTGCGACTCAGCGGTCAAATAGTCTGTCGACTTTAATTTTTCATAAACCTGATCAGAAAGATCATTAAACCCGCGTGTATTTATCCAATCCTGTAAAGGATCCGAAAAGATGGCATGACGAAAACGATTAACGCCAAAATCAAAAAAATTGATTTCCGGCTTAACATAGATTGCCCGTTCATTGCCATCAGGAAATCGGACAAGGGCTTTAAAAGGTTTACCCTCACAGCTGCTGAATGCTAAGAAAGATTCTAATACTTGCTGATACTGGCGCTGTTCCTGATCCAGAAAAGCAAATGCTTTGCGAATAGGACTCAGTAAACGAATTTCTGTTAAGGGAATGCTTAAAGCATTGGCTTCACTATTATATTGCTCCGCCAAAGCAGTGTGTTGAGCGCTATTCGTGGAATCCCCGCCCTTTTCATGCAATTCTTTAGCCACATACATATCCGCCAGCACTTCCACAATTTCTTCGACATTCCGGCGGGTTATGGCCATGCGCTTAAGTGCATCTTTCTCATGATAAGGTACCGGGGAAGCATGACGATATAATTCCAGACTAACCACACGTTTACTATCATTATTGATGTAACCGCAGCTATTTTTACGCAGCGCCGCTACACCTTCGCCTGAACGGCTATAACAATTACGATTATTATAGCGATTAAGCTTACCGTCAGCCGTATATCGTAGAAGACGTTGCTGCTGGGGGTCTAAATTTATCTTATTTAATTGGGAATCAGTGATACGCCCTGCGGATTCCTGGGCGCTAAAATAGATTGTTTCGCTTTCACCTATTTTAAACTCGCGGTTTAAAATAGGCCAATCGGCATCTTGCAGAACGTCCTCTTCGTCTCGCACTTTTCTAAAGTCGCTACAAAAATTTTCTGCTGCGATTAATTTAGCTAATGCTTCTGCATACGTAGAGGCTGGAATCAACGCAAGCAACTGCGGTAAAACAACATTCTGAATATAAGCACGATATTGCTTAAAAACAGTTTCTAAATATTGATAGCGGCGTTTTTTTTCCGTTATTTTTTCAAGCTCCTCGTCAATATTCCAGTGGCTTTGAATACTTTGAATAACGGCTGCTTCTAAATTTTTTAATAAATTTTGCTGCGTTTGGGTATAAGGTATTTGCCCCGCTTCTCCCAAGTATTGCAGCGCAATAAAAAGCGATTTTGTACGGTTGGTGAAATTTTCAGTTTTTGGCGTCGCTGCAATTCCCATAATACATCCTGTAACTTTGTCTGTGACTTACTCTAGATTACTCTTTATTAATCAGCCTGACAATGCGACATTTCACTCGCCTGCTATCATCATTTTCTCAATTAATATCGAGCCAGTTTGAATACTTCCTCGCCGATCAATATCGTTGCCCACAGCTATGATCTGCTGATACATCTCACACAAATTACTGGCAATGGTAATTTCTTCCACGGGATATTGAATAATGCCCTTTTCCACCCAAAAGCCTGTGGCGCCGCGCGAATAATCGCCAGTCACTCTATTCACACCTTGCCCCATAACATCCGTCACGAATAAACCCGTGTCCATCAACTGCAGCAAGCCTTTCAGATCCTTATCACTGGTATTAATAAAAATATTATGTGCGCCTCCCGCATTACCGGTCGAACGCATGCCTAATTTTCGGGCGGAATAACTGCCTAAAATATAGTTTTGCAGCACACCCTCCTTGATTAAATCATTATCATAAGTTGCCACACCTTCACCATCAAAAGGCGCACTGCCTAAAGCTTTAGGAATATGGGGACGCTGATAAATATGCACTTGTTTAGCAAAAACGGCTTGCCCCAGTTTATCTACTAAAAACGATGCCTTACGATATAAATTACCGCCTGAAATAGCGCCTAATAAGCTGCCGATCAACCCTCTGGCGACTTCTGCCTGAAATACTACCGGTGCCTGACACGTTTTTACCCGCCGCGCGCCTAACCGTTTAACCGTACGCTCGCCTGCTTCTTTAGCAATAACATTTACATTTTCCAAATCAGCCGGATCACGCGCCACCGTATAACTGCCATCACGCTGCATCCCCGCACTGTCCTGCGCCACCAGCGCACAATTAAAACTATGCCGTGAACTCAAATAACTGCCGATAAAACCCTGCGTATTCGCGTAAACGCTTAAGCCTTGATGACTCGCCACCGAAGCGCCCTCTGAATTTACGATACGTTTATCAAACGCACGCGCCTGCGTTTCACAATTATTGGCTAATTCAATCGCTTGTTCAGGATCAATCGCCCAGGGATGATACAAATCTAAATCGGGATAATTTTTTGCCAATAATTCAGCCTCCGCCAGCCCCGCGCAATTATCCTCACCACATAACCTGGCAATATGACAAGCGGCAGTGACAGCCGCTTTAATAGCGTCTGGCTGCGTATCGGAGGTACTGGCAGAACCTTTACGCTGCCCAAAATAAACCGTAATTCCCACGCCTTTATCGCGGTTATATTCAACCGTTTCCACTTCCCCCAATCGCACCGTTACGGAGAAACCATTACTACTGCTAATCCCCACTTCCGCACTGCTGGCGCCCTGCGCTTTTGCCTGCTGTAAAATATCGCTGGCCAATGTCTGCCAGCGGGTTTGTTCGGAGGCTAAAGATGTATTTGCAGTTTTTTCGATTGCGTTCATATTCATAAATTTTTTACCTTCTTTTATTATGCGTATTTTCTCAAAGCATACGCTAACAAGGGATCCAGTACTCTGATTTGATGAAGCTCTAATTGCGGTATAGCCTCATCCTGTTTTTTTACTTTATACACCATATCCTTATCTAATAAAGATTTAATCGCCATGCCAACACTGGAAGACGGCATTTTCGCAGCACTGATAAAACTCTGGCCTGTTGGCTCAATAGTGGGATGCAGTGCTAATGCTTTCAAAAAAACCTGCTGTTTAACCGTTAATTTCTCAAGATCAGCGATCAGCCGATCTTCATGTATTTCATAACATATCTGCCAGCAGGCAAAAATATCATCCAGCGCAGGCGGTTTTGCGGCTTTCCACACTTCATTACACAGTAAATTAACATAATAAGGATGCAATTCCGTCAAACACATAATTCTATCAAAAATCAACGCTGTTAAGCCCTCGCCCCATTTTTTTTTGGCTAGTTTTTGTAAATGGGGGCGATAATCCTGAGAAGACATACGCTCCAACGGCAAGATATCACATAACATATAAAGCGGCTTTGCTTTGTCATCGAATAATTCCATTAATAAGCGACGATTACTGCCCGAAAAAATAAAAGTGATATTCACAGTTTCCTGTGCAATATGCCTTATAGCGCCTTGAATGGCTTTTGCACTGGCTGCTTCTTTAATATCCTGAAATTCATCAATAAAGAAAACCAGTTTTTTACCTTGCTCTTTTGCCAGGCGCGCCAATGCCTGTAAACCGCTGAAGATCTGATCAATGGGATCAAAATGACCCGCTGCGAAAGAAGCATCAATATTAAAACCCGCGGCACTTAAGGATACTCTGAATTTACTGAATAAACTTTGCAACTTGTTAAGAATTTTCTGCTCAAGCGGCATAATTTGTGAAACTGCCTGCCCAATACCTGTTAATATTCTTTTCGTGACTGCATTATCATCATGCGCTAAAAACATATCAACCGAAGCAAACGGTATTTTTAATTCATTGACGGCATTAATAACCAGACTGGATTTACCATAGCGGCGTGGCGCTACTAATACAGTATGGCGGCACTTTTCAATATTAGCTTCTAAAAAAGCTTTTTCTTTTTTTCTATTACAAAACTGTGCGCCTAATGCCAGTTTGGCTGGGAAATAATCATTCATAAGGTTTATCCGCTTATTTATAAAAACCAATTCATATGTTACATATCATCATTCCATATTATATGGATTATTATTATGGAACACAATACTTGGAATTAATCTATACGCGTCGCACTTTAAACGTGTGTATTTTAATCTCTCTCTGAGTAGGGTGGATTAGGCCGCAGGCCGTAATAAAACAATTATTTAAGAATTAAAACGGGGGATT
>JBEPVU010000179.1:0-4812 GCA_041690855.1 Gammaproteobacteria bacterium
GGTGATCTAAGGTAAAAAGCATTTTTTTGATCACCCCCATCCTAACCTTCCCCCTGAAAGGGGGAAGGGATAATACGCAATTCCTAAGTGCTTTGACTGTAAAATATTTACAATCCCTGTTCTCTCTTGAGTGCGGGGATTTTCGTATCTAACAGAACTACTTAATTTTATAGAAAATATATGACTACCAAACGTGATTATTACGAAATCCTCGGTGTTGCGCGTAATGCGAATGAAGATGAATTAAAAAAAGCTTATCGCAAATTGGCGATGAAACATCATCCTGACCGCAATCAGGGCGATAACAAAGCAGAAGAACAATTCAAAGAAGCGAAAGAAGCTTACGAAGTGCTAGCGGATGCTCGTAAACGCGCGATTTACGATCAAGTGGGTCACGCAGGCTTAGAAGGTGCTGCCGGTTTTGGCGGCGGCGGCGCGAGCGGTTTTAATTTCAACGATATTTTTGGCGATATTGGCGATTTATTCGGCGATATGTTCGGCGGCCGCCGCAGTGGCGGCCGTTCGCAGGCGCAGCGCGGGGCGGATTTACGTTATAATCTGGAAATAACACTGGAGCAGGCCATTCATGGCACGGCTACGGAAATTCGCATTCCAACGTTAACTAACTGCGAAGAATGTGAGGGCAGCGGCGCACGCAAAGGCTCCAGTCCTGTGAATTGCACAACGTGTAATGGCGTAGGGCAAGTGCGGATGCAGCAGGGTTTTTTTACGATCCAGCAAACCTGTCCCACCTGCCAGGGTGAAGGGAAAGTGATTAGCCATCCCTGCAAAAAATGTCATGGTCATGGCCGCATACAACAAACTAAAACACTTTCTGTTAAAATACCGGCAGGGGTGGATGAAGGTGATCGTATACGCCTGGCTGGCGAAGGCGAAGCCGGTACGCAGGGCGGCGCTACAGGTGACTTATATGTGCAGGTTGCTATTAAAGAACATCCGATTTTTACGCGTGAAGGTAATCATTTACATTGTCAGACGCCGATCAGTTTTGTAATGGCGACCTTAGGGGGTGAAGTAGAAGTGCCTACGCTGGAGGGTACTGTTAATCTGCATATTCCCTCGGAAACGCAAAGCGGCAAAGTATTACGTTTGCGCGGCAAAGGCATTAAAAGTTTACGTAATGGTCTGGTAGGCGATTTATTTTGCCAGGTAATGGTTGAAACACCGATTAGTTTAACCACTAAACAAAAAGAATTATTGCGTGAATTTGAAACGAGCTTGAATACTAAAAAAGACCACACGCCGCAATCTCATTCCTGGTTTGCCAACGTGAAGAAATTTTTTGAGGCGAGAAAGCAATGAATAAAATTCCCATGACCGTCATAGGCGCTGAATTATTAGAAAAAGAATTGCATGAATTAAAAAGTGTAGCGCGTCCAGAAGTGATAGCCGCGATTGCGGAAGCCCGCGCACACGGCGATTTAAAAGAAAATGCCGAATATCACGAAGCTAAAAGACAACAAAGTTTTATTGAAGGCCGCATTCAGGAAGTGGAAGCCAAACTAGCGAATGTCCACATTATTGATATCACCCAGATGCCGCCAACGGGTAAAGTTATTTTTGGCGCCACTGTGCGTTTAGTCAATACTGAAACGGATGACGAAGTCACCTATCAAATTGTCGGCGAAGATGAAGCCGATATTAAAATCGGCAAAATTTCCGTCAGCTCTCCTATCGCCCGCGCTTTAATTGGCAAAGAAGCAGGCGACATTGCCACTGTCCAGACGCCTGGTGGCCTAATTGAGTATGAATTACTGACAGTAAAATATATTTAGTCTTACTTATAAACCTCTTATTAATAAGCGCAATTCTGCTTCCACTCATAATTTTATATGTTATAAAAAATGCTTTTGCTTTCTATGACCCACTGTTTGGCGTGTATTAGCAATTCTTGCGAGATATTTTCACTGGGCATAATTAAAACTCCTTTAGTAGATCGGGTAAAGTTGTTAGGTTTTAATAGGTTTTATTTGATTATGCTCTACACGTTAAGGAAATTTTTAATCTCAACGATACTTTAAGATTATGCTTACACAGAGAATGTTTTTTATCGGACAATTTGATCAATGATTTTTGCGATAAATAACGCCAATGTTCCCAATAATCTGCACCAGCTCTGCTTGCCTGACCTGACAAATTTCGCTAATAATGGTTTTTTTTAATGCGCGATCTTCGGTAGCAACACGGATTTTAATTAATTCATGATCTAATAATGCCCGCCCAATTTCATTTTTGAAGTAAAATTTTCTTTAATGTCTTCTAGAGTGCCTGGTTTAAGACGACGTGCTTCACCCAGGCATTGTATTTCTTTTCCGTGAGAGTTGTGAGAGCGTTGTAAAGAAAAAAGGTTTTTGTTGTGTAATTCTTTGAAATTAAAAAATGAATATTCAGACTTGATTGTCTTATATAACTTAACTGAGTTAGGATCTATGTTTAAAGGATGAGAAAAATCAGAGAATAAGTCTATAATAGCATGATAGGTGTAATCTGAGTTTTGGTTGTTCGATGTATAAGATGAGGACGAGGAATGAGTCAAGCGGGATTCTCTGTTGGGGTAATCGCCTGTATAGCTATCAGCTTGTAATATTTCTATCAGCTTATCATAATGGGTTTTAAAAATAGTTTTAAACCAGTTAAGTTCATCGTTATTGCATATTGCTTTTTTCATATACTGCAAAATTGCTCTTACATATAAAACAGGTCGATCGGCTATTTCATGCAGACCTTTATATTCTGATGCTTTAGTGACCATCCAGATTCTTTCAATACAAATTATTAGCAGGCCGATTATTGTTTCTTTGCGTGCGTTTTTGGATAAGGGAAAGGTTTGTACCACGGATTCAGCTAATTTTTCTGCCTCTTTTAAAAACTGCAATTGTTGTGGGGTGTTATTTAATTGAGATGGAATATTTGCAGCTCTATATTGCTCGAGTGAAAAACTAAAGGTTATTTGAGGATGCATGATTAATTCCCCGGAATCAGGTTTCCATGCTTTGGCAGATTCAGTTTTTTCTATTTCAGGAGAGAAATAGGGAGTAAGCATTGGCGAATAGCAAAAACACATTTCTTCGTCGTGTTCATTGAAAAACGCTACTAGCTTATGATTTATGCTGATTTGATTATAAGGATATTTGTTATTGTATATTTTTATAAAGTCTTCGAACCTGGTATATGTCAGGAATGGGCTTGGCTTAATCTGTGCAGATTTTTCGGTAAATTCTTCAAGTAAAGAAATAAAACCGTACACTGCTTTATCCACTTCTTCTTCAGTAGGCAGTCCCCAGGTTTTTTCTCGACCATCTTTTTGAAAGGGTACTGTTACTATTTCGAGAATGGGAAGGGATGTAATGTCTTTTTGATGCTTGTTATCATGAGCAAGAGTAAACTTCATATGATCCGCGTGTAGCGTAAAGAGGCGAGATTCTAAAATTATAGTACGATAATAAAAAAATCTTTCATCATTCTTGTACTTCTTTTTTAATCGAAAAGATAATTTATCTTTCCGCTTAAGAATAAAAGGAATGTAAATTTCAATTTCTTTTCCAACTGAACTGCCGCGCGTGAAAAATTTTTTTCGAACAATATAACCTGTCCATACTTTTTGTATCAGCAAAGCAGCCTGATTTTTTTTATTATCTTTATCTATTATAGGCAATCTACTACTAATATTAACCTCTGAATTCTCGCTATTATTTTTTTCTTCTTCAAATTTAAAAAATTGCTTCCCATTTTGGACTGCTAGAGAGCCAGATGAATTTTGTGCGTCTTTATTATAAATATCCCATAAATGCTCTTCTATGAACTGAAAAAAATCAGAGAAGTCAGAAAGAATGGGTGAGTGATATTCT
Source organism: Gammaproteobacteria bacterium (assembly GCA_041690855.1). Classification (GTDB taxonomy): domain Bacteria; phylum Pseudomonadota; class Gammaproteobacteria; order CAIUAS01; family CAIUAS01; genus CAIUAS01. The sequence continues at coordinate 3,870 of JBEPVU010000179.1, forward strand.
GGGTGAAGTAATAAGGCTTGGACTAATTGTTCCCTATAGCGTGAATATAGGCTCATCCTTAACATTGAGTTAAAAGTATCATACCGATCAAAAATAGTTAAAAAGAGGTCTTTATTTTCACAAACTGCCGTTATAATACGATCGGTATGCTGATCAAAGATTTGTAAAATATTGATTAAATTACCTAGTGAAGGACTATGTTTTAAAAAAGCGGGTATGTCTGCGAAAATAGCATCAAGAATTACTTCCTTAGACTGGTTTTTTGCGAGTTGCTCTAATTCCCAGAAACTAGCGAAGTTAACTATTTCACCATTAATTTTTAATTGCATAATTTTGCCTTCATTATAAAGCTACAGAGGAAAAGATCATGTTGATCAATTTGATCAATGATTTTTGCGATAAATAACGCCAATGTTCCCAATAATCTGCACCAGCTCTGCTTGCCTGACCTGACAAATTTCGCTAATAATGGTTTTTTTTAATGCGCGATCTTCGGTAGCAACACGGATTTTAATTAATTCATGATCTAATAATGCCCGCTCAATTTCATTCTGCACGGCCGTGGTTAAACCATTATTGCCAATTAATACCACTGGCTTCAGCTTGTGTGCCTGGGCTTTAAGTTGTTGTTTGTATTTAGGAGATAATGCCATAATGTAAATTTACCCTTGTAATGCTTGTAGGGTGGATTAGCGCCATCGGTGCGTAATCCACCCATTAATATCAGTATTCTTAACGTTATCATAATACATAAGGCCCTATCATGGCACGTACTAAAAGCAGCGGCCGCTGGTTAAAAGAGCATTTTTCAGATCCTTTCGTCAAACGGGCGCAGCAGGAAGGCTATCGTTCGCGAGCGGTTTATAAATTATTAGCCTTGCATGAGCGCGATAGACTGTTTAAACAGGGGATGAGAGTAGTTGATTTAGGCGCAGCGCCGGGC
>JBEPVU010000180.1:0-4762 GCA_041690855.1 Gammaproteobacteria bacterium
ATTTCGCGCAGCGGAATGCCAGGCTAAAACACCTATCAGGACTATCCATTATTTGACTATCCAACGGCATAAGCACTTTATCGTGTTGGAGATTAAAGCGAATGCATTTTTACACCATATGGTAAGAAACATTCTAGGGGTATTATTACCCATAGGCGCAGGTGAACAGGAACCGGACTGGCTGCAACAGGTGCTGGCCGTAAAAGATCGAACACAAGCAGGCATTACTGCCCCCGCGGCGGGATTGTTTTTTGAAAAAGTGTATTATCCAGAGCCATATCAATTTCCTGAAAATGCTGAATTATTATTGATAGGCTAGTATCATATACTACTTTCACTTAGAAATTGCGTATTATTCCTTCCCCCTTCAAGGGGGAGGAGATTAAAATACGCAAAACCTTAAATAATTGGAACACAACACTATGAATTGGTTTAAACGATTATTAACCTCCGGTATTCGCACGGAATCCACAGAAAAAAAGAAAGGTGTGCCTGAAGGGCTATGGAGTAAATGCGATGCCTGCGCCGCAGTGTTATACAGTGCTGAATTAAAGCGCAATTTGGGTGTTTGCCCGAAGTGCCAGCATCACCATCGCTTGTCTGCACGCGAGCGCCTGGATCAATTTTTAGATCCCACGGGTAATAAAATTGAAATTGCTGCACATATTGAATCGCATGATCGATTAAAATTTAAAGATTTAAAAAAATATAAAGATCGCCTGCACGCCGCGAAAGAAAGCACAGGCGAAAAAGAAGCGATTGTCGTGATACGTGGCCAGCTTGCTGGCATGGGCATTGTGGCGGCGGCGTTTGAATTTGATTTTATGGGCGGTTCCATGGGCGCAGGTGTCGGTGAGCGTTTTGTACAAGGCGTGCAAACCGCGATTGAAGCGCATGTGCCTTTTATCTGCTTTGCCGCTAGCGGCGGTGCACGTATGCAGGAAGCGTTATTTTCATTAATGCAGATGGCAAAAACCAGTGCGGCGCTGGCGAAATTAAAACAGGAAGGGTTGCCGTTTATTTCTGTATTAACTGATCCTACGATGGGCGGCGTTTCAGCGAGTTTTGCGATGCTGGGCGATATTATTGTCGCTGAACCTAATGCTTTAATTGGTTTTGCCGGCCCACGTGTTATTGAGCAGACTGTGCGGCAGACATTACCCGAAGGATTTCAACGGAGTGAATTTTTATTAGAGCATGGCGCGGTGGATATGATTTTAGATCGCCGTCATTTGCGTGAGCGGCTTGCGAATATTTTAAGTAAATTCATGCGTGTTCCTTTTAACGCTGTGCTACCTGTTGAAAATGTTGCCTGATAATCTGCCGGATTGGTTATGCTATTTAGAAACTTTACATCCTAAGACAATTGATTTAAGTCTTGATCGGGTGTGTGCGGTAGCCCGTTCTGCGGGTATGTTACCTTTTCCTTTTTTTACGATTACGGTTGCCGGTACGAATGGTAAGGGAACTTCATGTGCTTTACTGGAAGCCGTTTTTCTGGCAGCGGGATATCGGGTGGGTGTTTATAGTTCGCCGCATTTATTATGTTATAACGAGCGGGTGAGGGTTAAGGGAGAAGCGGTTTCTGATGCGCTGTTGTGTGAAGCTTTTTTTGAGATTGAACAAGTACGAGCCAAAGAAATCAGCTTAACGTATTTTGAGTTTGGAACGCTTGCAGCATTATCCATCTTTAAAAAAACAGCATTAGACGTAGTGATTTTAGAAGTGGGACTGGGCGGAAGGTTGGATGCGGTGAATATAGTGGATGCGGATGTTGCGTTGATTAATACGATTGCGTTGGATCATATGGAATATTTAGGGTCGGATCGGGAGGCGATTGGTTGGGAGAAATCAGGAATTATGCGGGCAGGAAAGCCGGTGGTTTGTGGAGATTTTAATCGGCCTAATAGTGTTGTTCAGTATGCAAAGAAATTAGGTACGCTTTTGTATATTTATGGCAACGATTTTGTTTATGAAAAATTGCAGAATGGCTGGCAGTGGCGTAATTCAGTCATGCAATTATCTGATTTACCGTTGCCTGCCATTCCTTTGCAAAATGCAGCCGCAGTTTTGCAGGTATTGGCTTTGTTGCCAGCGCAATTTACTATTTCTGCGGCGGCGATTAGAGCGGGATTGCAGCGAGTGAAAGTGGCGGGGCGCTTTCAAATATTGTCAGGCGAGATTCCCTGCATTTTAGATGTCGCTCATAATCCGGCGGCGGCTATTTTATTAGCGCAACAATTGCAGGCATTACCGTGCAGTGGACGTACGCTGGCGGTCATTGGTATGCTAGCCGATAAAGACCAGCCAGGTATAATACAACCGCTTAAACATTTAGTGGCAGAATGGTTTGCCGGTAGTTTAAAGGTTGCACGCGGTAGTACAGCAGATGAATTAGCCCAGGCATTATTGGCTGTTGGTATTACAGCCGTTAATATTTATGATACTGTGCAAACTGCTTATGAAAAAGCGTTAAGCGCTGCGCAGCCGGGCGATCGCATTATTGTTTTTGGTTCGTTTTACACAGTAGCGCAAATTATGCAATTAAGGCTATAATCCCGCTATAAATAAATTAAGCAACAGGAAAAATCAGATGGAAGTAAATTTAAAACAACGGATTATCGGCGCTATTGTATTAGCGGCGCTGGCCATTATTTTTTTGCCGCTGTTATTTAAAGGTTCAACCAATACGACTACTGAAACTAAACAGGTGAGTATAAGCGCACCTATTCCGCCAGCCGCTATAAAACCCGCCACGGGAGCGCAGCCCATCGTTATGATCCAGAATAAAGATTTAAATATGCCCGTTATTCAATCACCTGTCAAAACCCAAACAGTTGCTATTAATAATCCTATTAATAAGCCAGCCCCAGCAATAAATAACACGGGCAGTAACAATTTGGACTCTATAGAAGATAAAGCATTAAATCCGCCAGGCGTTAATCAAGTGACAGAACCCGCGAAAAAAAATATAAAAGCAGCAACCGCTAAACCTGCAACCCATACAAAAAAACCATTAGCGTCTGATAAAATACTGCCTAAAAAATCAGTAAATGAATCAATAACCAAAACAACGATTACTAAAAAACAGGCTGAAACCAGCCATCATAACAAAACAGGCGCTACAACTATCGCTAAAACAAATACTACCGCCGTTCCTGCTAAAACACCCGCCGGCGCTGCCTGGACTGTGCGCTTAGGCAGTTTTGCGAATGTAGCCAATGTGAAAACTTTGGTCGGTCAATTACATGCTAAAGGGTTTAAAGCCTATACACAGCCTGTAAAAACACCGTCTGGCACACTGATTCGCGTATCCATAGGGCCAGAAGTTAAACTTGAAAAAGCGAATATTATTAAACAACGATTAGCCAAAGAAATGAATATTAAAAGTCAGGTTGTACCGTTTAGTCCAAGCTAGCGCTCTTTAGGATGACAATTAGAGATAAAAAATTATGCACATATTAACCTGGGCAGATTATGCCATTACAGCCATTATCGTACTATCCATTATTGTCAGTCTCGTGCGCGGTTTCGTGCGCGAAGCCTTATCGTTAATTACCTGGGCGTTAGCATTCTGGGTGGCCTTTAGTTTTTCCAGTATATTGGCTACTTTGTTAACTAACTATATTCATTCCGCTTCTTTAAGACAGATTGCCGCGTTTGGTATTTTATTTTTAATCACTTTATTGCTGGGCGCTTTTATTAATTATTTAATTGCGCAATTAGTGGATAGCACCGGATTAACAGGCACTGATAGAGTACTAGGCATTGTTTTTGGATTTGCCCGCGGCGCATTAGTGGTTTCGCTACTCTTAATGATGGCCAGTTTAACGCCTATGCCGCAAGAACAATGGTGGAAAGCGTCCCTGCTGATTCCACAATTTCAACCGATTGAAGCCTGGTTGCATAGCTTATTGCCGAAGGAAGTGGCGGAGCATTTAACGTTAAGTTATTAGCTGCTTTGCCACTTGCTTTTCTCATTTTATTTTTCCCGGTCCCATTTTTAGCGTTGGGTTTGTATTTGGGTTTAGAGTATTTTCTTGCTCTTGTTTTTTTTCTTCCTCTTCTAAAGATTTTACAGGTAGTGCGCGTGTTTTTTGAACAGCAACTTCTTGCAATTTTGGAGGATTTTCCAAGAGACGGGAAAGCTCTTTAGCGCATTGCACTGCACTACCAAGTATTTTTTGCTGATTATCGCGCTCAGTGTGAAGCTCGTTAAAAACAATTTTAATCTGACTGTGTTGTGCTGCCTGTGCTGTATGGTAAGCCATTATATTGTTTAAAACAGCTTGTGCAATAGCCGCTTCTTTTGCTGGATCAGCGCCGCCGAAGAAATTATTTAATTTACTCAGTTCTGCTTTTTCTCCAGGATTTAAGTTCTCAGGATAATTTGGATTTTGTTTTATCTCCTTGAGTTTTTCTGCATTTTTTATAATTTCTTCGGCTTTTGTTTCAATAGAGGCTATCTGTTTTCTTGCAGATTCTAATGCCAGATGAGTATGGAACATTCCCCTGTCTGAAAATTTGTTTTTATCGCTAGTGCTTAATGCTTGTGCAATAGATAAACTTGCAATTTGCTCTTTATTTCTCGCCATTAAATCGGCATGATCTACCGTAACATTATTAAAATCTTTTAGCATCTTCATTGCTACAGAATCATCTTTTTGCTGGTAAGTCATTTCGACTTTATCTATAGGAAATTGCTCCAAAAACCCCATTTCCTTAGCCTTATTAACCGCCTTTTCAAAATAACCCCTAATAC